>JANXNO010000195.1 GCA_025354075.1 Burkholderiales bacterium
CTGTCAGCCAACGTGCGCGAAGTGCTCGAAAAGACGTTGCTGGCCGGGCGATAGCGTACAGCTTTTAAGCGAAACGCCCGTTGCAATTGGGCGTAGACAGTGGTTTTGCCATTTATCGACTATGGGCCGAATTGACATTTAAGCCCATTTCGGCAGAGCATTTCCTTAAAAAGCTGATCGGGCTGGATTGCGCATAAACCGCCTGTAGCGTAGTTCGACTAAGCACGGCCTCGGCACCTGCGACAGCGCGCGTTGTGGTGCCTAAAATACAGCCATGAGTGCATCAACCTACCCTTCCCACCGCCTGCGTCGCCTGCGCCGCGACGCCTTTAGCCGCAACATGGTGCGCGAGACTTCGCTCTCCGCCGCCAACCTGATCTGGCCGGTGTTTGTGATTGAGGGCGAGCAGCGCACGCAGCCGATTGCCTCGATGCCCGGTGTCGAGCGCGTCTCGATTGACATCCTCGTCGAGCGCGCCCGCGAAGCCGCCGAGCTGGGCGTAGCAGCGATTGCACTGTTCCCGATGTTTGAGGGCAGCAAAACGCTGCTCGCCGAAGAGGCCTACAACGACGACGGCCTGATTCCACGCGCCGTTCGAGCGTTGAAGGCCGCCGTGCCGGACATCGGCGTCGTCACCGACGTCGCGCTCGACCCGTACATCTCGCACGGCCAGGACGGGCTCATCGACGATAACGGCTACGTGATGAACGATGAGACCGTCGCGGTGCTGGTCAAGCAGGCGCTGACCCACGCACGAGCCGGCGCGGACTACGTTGCTCCGAGCGACATGATGGACGGTCGCATCGGCGCGATCCGCCGCGCGCTCGATGCCGACGGCCACATTCACACCAAAATCATCGCGTACAGCGCCAAGTTCGCTAGCGCCTTTTATGGCCCGTTCCGCGACGCCGTAGGCTCCGCCGCCAACCTCGGCAAGAGCAGCAAAGAAACGTACCAATTGGATTTCGCCAATAGCGACGAAGCCATGCGCGAATGCGCGCTAGACGTCGCCGAAGGCTGCGACATGCTCATGGTGAAACCCGGCCTGCCCTACCTCGACATCCTCGCCCGCGTCAAAGACGAATTCAAAATGCCGGTCGCCGTCTATCAAGTCAGCGGCGAATTCGCGATGCTCAAAGCCGCACATGCCAATGGCTGGCTGGACTACAAAAAGTGTCTGCTCGAAACGCTAGTCGCGTTCCGCCGCGCGGGCGCAAGCGCGATATTGACGTACGGTGCGGTGGATGCGGCTCGGTGGTTGCGCGGCGAAAAGTAAATCTTTGACTGCTCGCCACCGCGGAATTATCGCTTACGAAACACCTCGTTTAACTGCGCGGAAACGTCCATTCCGTTACGCTGTAATTCCACCATCGCAACCAGGTGTCCAGTCGTCTGCGCCCACCGCTCGCCGACCAATCGCTTCTCGCGTGAATCATCATTGGTCGCATAGGCTTCGCCCTTGTACTCGATCGCGGCAAGTCGCCCGTCCAGCAGCTCCGCCACAAAGTCCGGGTAGAAATTGTCGGTTGCGGTAGGTAGCCAAAACGCAAATTGTGGAAGCTGACTCAGGTTACGCACCCAGTGCCGCACCGCGGGATGACGGTCGATGAGTTTTGCGCAATCAAACTCCTCGCCTTTCACTTTCAAGTCGGCGATGACAGGAAAGAAGTGCTTGTCGAACCGCCAGCTTCCGCCGTACGGATTTCGCGCCGGGTAGGCACCCGCTCGAAACTCAAAGGTCCAGTCGGGTGACGTTGCCAACACCGACTCAGTCGTCCCGAACAAGAGTTGCTGAAACCCAGTCGTCCGCGCCTTTGCCTGCATCATTTCTACACGAGCAATAATTTGTTGTGACAACTGAAACTGCGCGCGTACCAAACCCGTGAGCGAGTACCCGCGCTCACGGATCAAGTGCGCAACCAGCCGCGATACGTAGGCTTGCATCGCGTTTGCACCCACGTAAATCGTTCGCGCCTGTTGCGTCAGCGTTTGCACAAGATCGTTCTCGGTCGCAGCGGTAGGCACTGCGTTCAAACTAAGCTGCGGCTCTTTGGCCTGGCCGTAGCGCATGCGCTCGCCGTCAAGGTAAATCTCGATTTGCTCTGATTGCTCAACTAGATTAAACCCATCGAGCCGTGGCTGCGGATCCTGCAACAACAGATCAAACTCCGCTAGCTCCTCAAGCAATTTCGCATCAAGCAACTGCAACTCACCCTGATAGTTGAGGCACAGGAGCGATAACGGTTTGAACGCAACGCCGCGCTCGGACGGCGCGCGCCGCGTCGCTGCGATTGCGTTGTGTAACTCGACGCGAACCGCCACCAGCGCGGCCTCGTCTTTGCCCGCTGCAGCCACAAGCACCGCCTTCACCGCATCGGTCACATCGCCCACCACGCGCACAGTGACACGAGCGGGATTGCTTGCTGGGGCAACGACAATATCCGGATGTGCTGCCAATGCCGCTGTCGCTGCAAAAGGCAATTCGATTTCAAAGTCAGTGCTTGGGCGAGGCGACGGCGCGTTGTCCGGCCCACCAAACCAGTCGCCATCATCCGGCATCACCACGGTCGCCGCGTCGATCCTGTTGAAGCCCACGCCCTCAACCATCTTGTCCACCAATGCGCCCGCCGCGTCGGTGAACGATTTCGCGATGACTTGCGCGTAAGCCCGGTTAAGCGCCCGACTCTTGCGCTTACTCGCATACGGCATGCGCAGCACGCGGCCCAGCAACTGTTCCACGGCCGTGTTCGAACGCAGGTTTTGCAGCGAGCACAACACGTAGGCAAACGGGCAATCCCAGCCTTCACGCAACGCGTCCACGGTAATCACATAGCGAATCGGGCAATTGGCATCAAGCAAATTAATGCCGTCAAGCTCGCGCTGCGAACCCGTCGCGATGGCGATCTCGTATTCAGGAATATTCTCGACATCGATCAGATGCGCCTTCAACGCCTCGGGCGGCACGTCACCGCCTTTGTCCTGCGCCTGAAACAACACCAGCGGGCGCACATAGTCGAGCTCGTTGGCCGCTTCTGCCTCTAGCGCATGACGACGCAGCACGGCATCGCGTACGGCGTCGCCCCAGTGATCCGGCGAGTGCTCGGCGAGCAATATCGGCAGCTTAATCATCTGCTCGGCTTCAAGCTCGCGTGCAGACACGCTGTAGAGTACGTTGGTCTTTTTCGGTACGGGTGTAGCCGTCAAATCCAGCACTGCGCTCGGGCAAATCGCGCGCAACATATCGAGCGACTTCGGCGTTTTTGCGTTGTGCGCTTCATCCACAATCACGATGGGCCGCATCAACGCCAACAGATTCGCGGCGGACGATTTCACGCGGCCCAAATCGCTCGTGGTTAAAAACGATTGCTTCTCTTCATCCAGATCGGCTTGTTCCACGACAGCTAGGCCCAACTCACGCGCCCGGATAGGCGTCATGCCTGCACTCAATGCGCGAAAGTGCGGCTCAAACGCCTCGCTGAAGCTATACACCCGGCGGTCGCTGCGCTTCTCGACGCGAAAGGTCTGGATCGTCGCCACCACCACA
>JANXNO010000199.1 GCA_025354075.1 Burkholderiales bacterium
CATTCGCTGTACAAAGCGCACGCCTTTCTGTCGGCCTCAATGGCGGTCAGGCAGACTCGCCTGCAAACCATGCGTGGTGTGCACAAGCCCGTCGCACTGAGCTTATGGCTCGCTCCGGTGTTGACTGTAGCCACCGTGTTGTTGCTGCAAACGTTGGTGAGTCCGGCGGCTTGGCCGTGGTGGTGGAGCCTCGCGCTGGGCCTGTCCTGGGCGCCCGTGTTGTGGATTTCGGCGCCGCCCGGACAATCCGCCCGTGCGATGCTGCGCGGCACGCTGCTAGGGCTTTTGCTGATCGTTGGTCTGACCGCTGCCGCGCTGCTCGCCCACATTCTTCCGCTGGGGTTGACGGATGCACCCAACCACACGCTGGGTGTCGTGGCCTTGGCAGGGACGGGCGCGCTCTACCTCTGCCTCGTGCTGCTACAAACGCGCCCGCACTCACTCGAACCCTGGCGACGCTGGAGCTACGCGGGGTTCTATGTCGATGAGTACTACACCCGACTGACCCTGTGGCTTTGGCCAACCCGATGGATGCCTGCTGTGACTGAAGCGGACGCGCCGATGGTGCCGATTGGGCCGACCGCGTTGAGTGAGAACACCGTGACTACCGTGAAGACCCAAAATCATGCTTAACGAAATGCACCCTATGAACGCTTCCCCGACCGTTGACGAGGCCGTCGCATCCCGACCCATTAACGCGCTGTTCACTCCCGCGTGGCAGCAACAGATCGAAGCCGCATGCGGCACCGCCTGCCAGATGATCGCTCCAGCGTGGCCGCTGGATCGCGCCATCGCGGTCAACCCGCACTGGTCGCGCATCGGCATCCCACTGCGGCATGTCGCTGCACGCATGGCAGTGCTGGGAGATATTCAGGTGCTGCCGTCGCGGCTGACACAGCTTCAGGCCTGGCAGCAAGGCCGCATCGTCATGGCCGATTTGACTTATGCCATCGCGCAGGTGCCCGCTGCGAAGTCCCTCGGCCTGAGCGCCGAGCGATGTCTGCAAGCCCTGCAACTCGCCCCCGCCATCACGCGTCTGCCGCTCTTGATTGACGTGCTGGATACCGACCCGCAGCGCCATACGCGGCTGTCTTGGCGGCAGGCCATCACGCATCAGGTGAGCCAGACCTGTGCGGCCTATTTCGACGCCCATCAGGCGGACTGGCAACCGGATCGGCGGCAAGGTTTGTATGCCTTCTGGCGCGATACCCTGCAGCACGATCACGGCATTGGGGTGCTGATGGGCCTGCCCAAACTGGGCCACGCACTGAAAGCCCTGCCACCCACGCGCGAGGATGCCGAGCGCTGGGTGCTGGAACGGCTTTGTTTGCCATCCGAAGTGTGGGCGGATTACCTGGAATCCGTGTTGCTCACGGTCAACGGCTGGGCTTCGTGGTGCGCCTACCTCGGCTGGCAAGCTAGGCTGGAAGGGCGCGAGGACGGGCACCTGCGCGATCTGCTCGCGATCCGCCTGGCTTGGGGGGCCATTCTGCTCGACTGCAAAGACGACGCCGCAACGACGCTCGCCTTAAATGCGGTGCAAACGGTCTGGTCTCGGGCACCAGCACTCATCGTGCAGGCCGAGGACGCGCTGCTGATTGATGAAGTGTGGCAAGTGGCGCTGGAGGCTGGCTACCAGCAGCGACTGATGCAGCGGCTGGCCTGTGCGGCCGGTGAATCCCCCGCGCCTCAGGCAATCGAAGTGCAGGCGGCCTTTTGCATTGACGTGCGCAGCGAACCCATCCGCCGCGCGCTGGAGGCCGTCTGGCCTGCCGTTCAGACCGTCGGCTTCGCGGGCTTCTTCGGGCTGCCTGTAGCCTACACGCCGCTGGCCACCGAGGCACGGCGTCCGCAGTTACCGGGACTGCTTGCGCCTGCTATGGAAGTCTCCGATCAGATCACGCCGGTGAATGCGGCGGGCCAGCGAGGCGGGGTGAACTTGCAGAGCGCCGTCGCCCGCGCCCGTGCCGACCGCTTTGCACTGGCGGCACAGTGGCACGCCACCAGCCAGTGGCCGAGCGCCGCGTTCTCGTTTGTCGAAGCGGCAGGCGTGGCCTACGCTGGCAAGCTTTGGCAATGGCTGCGTCCGTCTCAGAGTGGACGGCTCAACGACGATCTGGCCGGTTTGCCCGCGCGTTACCGGTCCGTTTGTCGGCCGGAGCTGGCGGGGCTCGATGTCAGCGCGAAGGTAGCTCTGGCTGCTGGCGTGCTGCATGCCATGGGCCTCGACCGTGCCCTGGCACCAATGGTGTTGCTGGTAGGTCATGGCAGCCAGTCGAGGAACAATGCGCACGCCGCAGCGCTTGACTGTGGTGCCTGCTGCGGCCAGACCGGCGAGGTCAATGCGCGCAGTCTGGCGCAGTTATTAAACGAACCGGCGGTCCGCGACGGCTTGCTCGCCAAGGGAATCACGGTGCCGGCAGATACGTGGTTTGTGGCCGCGCTGCACAACACGACCACCGACGAACTCGAAGGCTTCGACCTTGACCTGCTGCCGCCTCCGGCTCAGGCCCGTTGGCAGAAGCTGCAACCGGTCTGGGCGCAGGCCAGCGATCAGGTTCGCCGTGAACGGGCACCCGGCCTGGGGCTGAGCGCGCGTGCGCCGCACGACAAACTGCTCGGCCAGCTGCGCAAGCGCGCCAACGATGGTGCACAAACGCGACCCGAGTGGGGGCTTGCTGGCAACGCGGCGTTCGTGATTGCACCACGTGCCCGCAGCTACGGTGTGGCGCTGGAGGGACGGAGCTTTTTGCACGACTATGAGGCCAGTCAGGATACCGACGGCAGCGTGCTGGAGCTGCTGATGACCGCCCCCATGCTGGTCACCCACTGGATCAACTGGCAATATCACGCATCGACTTGCGACCCTCTGCGACTGGGCAGCGGGAACAAAGTGCTGCACAACGTAGTGGGTGGGAACATTGGCGTGTTCGAGGGCAATGGCGGAGACTTGCGCATTGGCCTGTCGCGACAGTCGTTGCACGACGGCGAACGCTGGGTGCATGAACCGTTGCGCCTGACGGTGATCATCGACGCCCCGCAGCAAGCCATTGACCGCGTGATTGCGAAACACGAAGTGCTGCAACAACTGCTCGGCAACGGCTGGCTGCATCTGTGGCGCTTTGAACAAACCGGTATGCAGCGCTACGTTTCAGGCCTCTGGCAGCCGCTTGAGGCGGATTATTGTCGGGCACCCGTTGAAGCGCACATGCCGGGGGTGATCGATCACTCTCCCGCCAAAAATTCTCATGTTGAACGGACGCTGGAGGGCGTTGCTTGAGCGCTGGGAAGGGTAAGTCGCCCCCAGGGTAAAGCGCTTGCACAGCGATCAGCTTTTGTCTGTAAGCCTTATCAAATGTGGGCTGAAGGGTGAAATAGCAAAAAAGTCGACATATAGTGAAAACACGCTGATGCCCAATCATCCATTGACTTTGAGAGCGAAGCAGCCGCTCATCAATCCGCTTTAGTGCCGCATTTCTTTCATGAAGAAGCGGATCATGCCAAGCCAGTGAGCTGCCAGCGAACGAGTCACACCACTGTGCAGTAGCCAGGGTTTGAAGGCAGGGGCAAGCCCTCGGCGATGGCCACGCGCTCGAGGGCCGTCTCGAACAACATCCGCGCTGCGCCGGCGACGCGTTGCAGGTAAGCGTGAAGCTGCGCATCGGCCGCACTTCGGTTGGCGCAGCCACCGCTATAGGTTTCGAAGCTGGAGATCTGCAGGAGCAGCTGCGCAAGGTGGCTGGGGCATTCGCAGGCAATGCCCGATGACAGCCCCGCAAACTCCGTCAGAGCCCCCTCGGCAAACCGGGACGGCAATGGTGCCCGTTCCGCAGCGCCCGCGGGGTCGTATAACCACATTTCCAGACTGAAACGGTCGGCGACTCTGCTCTGGTCTGATCTCGTCTGAGCTGAAACGGGTACCAGCGACAACAGCCACTGGTTAAGTGACTCGTCGCCATCCGGCTCAAGCGCGACGACTGCACCCGCGCTCACCAACTCAGCGCGCGCAGCGGCGTTGGAGTAGCGGTAGGCCACAGCTACTGCACGAGCGCTCCAGGCGTCCTGTGCGGCCCGCAGTTCGGGCAACCTCCCCGCCTGCAAGCTCGCCTCCTGCCAGAGCAGGAGATCAATGCTGGCGTTGGTCGCGTCTTGGGCTCCACGTATCGCGTCGGCAAGCGAGCTGAAGAAACGCATGCCCTGCGTCACACGGGCCAGGGGCCAGCGCGCGAACAAGCGTTTGAGCCGCCGCTCCATGGCCTGCCCCACCACGACGATGCTGATGGGTGGTGGCTGCGGGGCCGCATCAGTGTTTGCGGGCGTATCGACTGCAGGCTGCCTGCGCAGTAACTCACGTATCTGGTTGATGTGTAGTGATGCCAGCAGGCCAATCGCGTGCCCCTGCAACGTCAGCCGACGCAGGATCGTGACGCGCTCGACGTCGGTCGTTGAATACAGGCGGTGACCTGATGGGGCGGTGCCAGGCCGTACCGCCTGGTAGCGCTGTTCCCATATACGCAACGTCGCCACGGGCATGCCGACCATGCGGGCCACGGCACCGCTGCGAAAGGTGGGCTGCGGCACATGAGCCGGCGCATCGCTTTGCGTCAATGCGGTGTAATTTGCCAAGTGAAAACGATTGAGTTGGTATTGAGTCTAATAATAGCGTAATTTTCTAAAGGATTGGCAATTTGAGTTGGAATCGAGCTTAGTTTCGGTACAATTTGGGCGTGATGACGATGGAAAGCCACGTGGGTGATGGCAGACAACTTGAGTCATGGCGCGCCAACAGTGACTCGCCTCCGATGGCTTTATGACCCGATGCAGTGGACTCCACGGCAAGCCCGGACCGGAATCCCCGGTAACGCGAACATGTCTTTTGCTGCCTCTTTTCAAAATGGAATTCCCATGATTTATTCAGGATGTACTCCGAACCTGATTTACCGACAGGCCATACTGCGGCTGACAGGTTCGTGTTTGGGTGCCGCGCCCTATGTGGCGGACGCCGCACAAAGCGGCAGATGATGTTTGATTCACCGCACTCCGCGCTGACACACTTCGGCTCCGGGTTTGCGATTGCCGCCTTGCCGCAACAGGTAGTGTCAGATCTGCGCACCGACCATGCGGGAGAAACCGGAGCCGTCTGCATTTATCGCGGAGTTCTGCGCTTTTCGCCTGACCCTGAGCTACGTGCATTTGCCCAGCGGCATCTGGCAACTGAGCAAGCCCACTTGCTTCTCGTTGAATCGTGGCTGCCCGCAAAGCAACGCAGCCATTTGCTGCCGGTGTGGCGACTGGCTGGATTCCTTACGGGCGCCCTGCCCGCCCTGTTCGGCCCTCGGGCGGTATACGCCACCATTGAGGCGGTTGAAACATTCGTACATCAACACTACGACGAACAGGTTCGCCGGCTCGCGGCGTTTCCTGCGCTGGCGACACTGCGCCAGACGCTGCTCAATTGTCAGGGCGATGAAGCCGCGCATCGTAATGAAGCCGCTGCTGCGCGCGGCCCGGGCCAGCCCAGTGTCCTGTTGCGCGCCTGGTGCTGGATGGTTGATGTCGGCTCAAAGGGTGCTGTCACTTTATCGCGCCACCTATGACCAGTCTACGCTTGACCGCCCTTGCCCCGGAGATCGAACGCCTCAATCGCCTCAGCGCGACTTGCTGGGGCAGCAACGAGCCAATTCGCGCGCTGCATGCCGGCAACGCCCCGCACGTCGACCCGCTTTCGCAATGGAGCACCCGGCCGACACTCGATGCGGCGTCGGACACCGACCTGCAGGCTGGTAACCGGGGCCTGACGTGGTGAACCCGTCGGCGACCGTCCCGGACAAGACGTCCCCCGCATTGACCGTCCTGTACGACGGCGCGTGTCCGTTGTGCCGCCGCGAAATCGGTGTTTATCGCGGCCTGCAGCCCCTGCGGTCTGCGCCTGTGTGTTTCGCCGATGTCAGTGACGCTGCCGTGCCGCTGCCGCCCGGCACGACTAGGGAACAGTTGCTGGCGCGCTTTCATGTGCAACGGCAGGATGGCCAGTTACTCAGCGGCGCACGAGCCTTTCTGGCGCTGTGGTCTGCCTTGCCCGGCTGGCGCTGGCTGGCACTGGCCGGCCGACTACCCGGCGCGGCCTGGTTGATGGAGCGAAGCTACCTGTTTTTTTTGCGCTTCCGGCCCACGCTTCAACGCTGGGCTTCTCGCCTTGACAGACCGGATTGAACATAAATCAAAGGCCTGCGCAGCGAACAGTACGCATTCGGCAGTTTTCATTGCGGCGGAAGCTTTACAAATGAGTGTTGACCTTTACGCGTGGGCCGAGGAACTTGACTCGCTGCACGCTCATGCGTGGCAGCGATTGGTTCGTGGCGTGCACGATCGCCATGCACCGGCACGCCATCCCACACTTGCAACCGTCTCGCCCGAAGGATGGCCTCAGGCACGTACCGTAGTGCTGAGGGCGGCGGATCGCGTGAACCGCACACTGCAAATCCACACAAATTTGTATTCACCCAAGATCGCTCATCTGACAGCAACGCCAATCGCAGCGCTGCACGTCTGGGACAGTCGGCAGCGTTTGCAAATAAGGCTGCATGCCGACGTGGAGATTGGCCACGGTGCTGCCGTGGCAAGCACCTGGTCGGCGGTGCCTGAACGTTCTCGGGTTGCCTACAGCCGCAGTCAGTCGCCAGGCCAGCTGATGCACACGGCATTGGCCTACGAAGCACAGCCCGATCAAGCGGCCTTCGCAGTGCTGCGTCTGCATGTCCGCATGATGGATCTCCTGCACTTGGGGCCTAACCATCGTCGAGCTCAGTTCAGTCGGGACCTTGGCTGGGCCGGACGCTGGCTCGCACCTTAGGCGGCACGCGTGCTTTTCGCACGCAATGCCGCCATCTCCTCGGCACCCAGCACAAGGCGTACACCTAACGAGCCTGATCCCCTGCGCACGGGACGCTTGCGCAAGCAAATATCCAGAGCGGCAATCTCTGAATGGGCTGCACAGACCTGTGCGATTCGGCTCATCAAATATTCCTGCGTCTCATAATGTTGCGCTGTCGCGACGCGCTCGATTTGCTCGATCAAAGGATCGTAATCAAACACCAGGTTCATGTCGTCGTAGGCAATCTGCACCAGATTTGGCGCGATGGTTAGTGTCAAGTCAAGCCGGTGATCCTCCGGCACCACGTCCGCAGGACCGTACATACCAATGTTCGCTTCGATGCGAAAGTCTCGCAGCTCAACCAGGGCTTGTCGTGTCATCGTCTTCAGTCTGAGATGTCTTCCGATGATGGTAACAAAGGCTTGCACCGCACGCTGTGAGTCGGTAGGTAGCCCAAATGTCCTTTTTAGAATTCCGCAAGAACCCGCAGAAATCCTCGCAAACAATGAGTAGCAGGCAAGAAAAAAGCCAACCGGTCAAGGTTGGCTTTAAAGGTGATGGTGGACCCGGCGGGAATTGAACCCGCGTCCGAAAGCCATTAGTGGTCAGGACTACATGCTTAGCTCACAATTTGATCTTGCCAGCGACACGAGCATGAGCACCCTTGCCGCTAACCAGCCCACTTGATTTCGGACGCGCGTCGCAGACATCCGCGCGCCCTACCCGTAGGAAAATGATGTTGCTGCTTCACCAGTTGCCCGGCTCGGCCCGAGGTCTACGTCCCTCGGTGCAACACACGCGACCTAGTGTTTAATTAGGCTGCGAGACGGCTTTCGCCGTAGAAAGTATCGTTTGCAATTAGATTGCGTTGCAGCGGTTTTACGAGGAGCTACCCCTCGACATGCCCCAATCGCACCTCAGAACTCCCGTCGAAACCAGGTCGGGCCCGGTGATCGTTGGTGAGCGCAAAGTTTTGCGGTCAGTATTCGTTATGTTAGTCCTTTGGCTGGGATTTCAAGATGCAGCTCGACGCGGCCATGTCGCCGCGGTGAAGCTACAGCGGAATCGGGAGGGCCTTGCGCGGATCATCGTTGGGCGGTTTCCTCGATTCCGTTGTAGCTGCATCAAGGCTCCGGTTGGCGCGTGAGCCTTTTGCGCGTTAAAACCGTGCCGCAAACTTTATTAACTTTGCATGGAAACCGTTATTCACTTTGGGCTAATCTCCGTAAAACCATATTTCTCGACTAGCGGCGATAACTGCCCATAGCCCGTATCCAATAGGGCATTGCGACAAAAGCTGTTTCGTTGGGCGGTGCGGCTGACTCGAACCCGGCAGCCTGCATCTACAAAAACCATCGTTTCCGGGCTATAATATTTGGCTCTGCTCTACGACACATACGCACTGCGGCGACAACGCTCCTCACGGAACCGAGTCATCAACAGGGCGCAACCAACAAACGTCGGGAGTCAGTTAAGTGTGTGTTTTGCTGTTTTGCAGGGCACGCGTTATCTGTCCATAGATCGAAAAGGAAAATGACATGCGTCATTACGAGATCGTTTTTATCGTCCATCCGGACCAAAGCGAGCAAGTGCCTACGATGGTTGAGCGGTATCGCTCCCTCGTGACCGGCAAAGGCGGCAAGATTCATCGCCTCGAAGATTGGGGCCGCCGTCAACTGGCCTACCCAATCAACAAAATCTACAAAGCGCACTACGTGTGCATGAACGTTGAGACTGATCGCGACACGTTGATTGAAATCGAAACCGCGTTCAAATTCAACGATGCCGTGCTGCGTCACCTGACGGTGAAAAAAGACGGCGCTGAAATCGGCCCGTCGCCAATGATGGCCGGCGAAAAAGCCCGCAACATGAACTCACCTGAAGCCGCTGAAGCGGTTGCAGACTAAGGAGCACACACGTGGCATTCGGCAAACCAAAATTCGGTCAAAAGCCCCGCAAGGCTCGCGAACCCAGCCTTTTCAAACGCAAAAAATTCTGCCGCTTCACCGCAGCAGGCGTTAAAGAAATCGACTACAAAGACATCGACACCCTCAAGGATTTCATCCAAGAGAACGGCAAAATCATGCCGGGTCGTGTAACGGGCACCAAGGCTCGTTATCAGCGGCAACTCACCACAGCAATCAACCGCGCGCGCTTCCTGGCGCTCGTGCCGTATTGCGATCTGCAACCATAATTTAAGGAAGGATCTCATCATGCAAATCATCCTTCTGGAAAAAGTATTGAACGTCGGCCTTCTGGGCGACATCGTTAAAGTCAAAGACGGCTACGCACGTAACTTTTTGATCCCGCAAGGCAAAGCCAAGCGCGCGACGGAAAAGAACATTGCGGACATGTCGGTTCGTCGCGCTGAGCTCGAAAAGCTCGCTGGCGACAAGCTGGCTGTGCAAAACGCGCTGGGCGAAAAACTCAACGGCGTTGAACTGAAAATGTCGCAAAAGGCGGGCGTTGACGGTCGTTTGTTTGGCTCGGTGAACAACGTGGACATCGCTGAGGCGCTCAAAGCGTTGGGCTATGACATCACCAAAGCCATGGTGCAAATGCCAAACGGCCCGATCAAAATGATCGGCGAGTCGGCAGTGAAGCTCCAATTGCACACCGATGTGACGACCGAAATCAAAGTCGTGATCGTGGCGGAAAAAGACTAAACGTCTTTAGCCACACCAAAACCCGCTCGCAGTTGCCTTACGGTGACTCTGGCGGGTTTTTTGTTGCCTTTTTTTCTACCAAATCCGGAAGCACCGCGTTTGAAGAGTGCGCTCGATTTCGCGACCTTATGATCCGCGCTATGCAAGCTTTACCGGCCTCCGCCATCACGCTATGAATCACCTGCCGCACATCACGTTCCTGCACGCTAACGGCTATCCGTCCGGGGTTTATCGACAGTTTTTTGATGCGCTGAGCAAGCACGCTGTGGTGCGCGCGCCGGCCGTGCTCGACACCGCACTCGACTGCCCGCCGCAAGAACGCTGGCCCACAATGCTTGACAAGGCCTCGCTGGCGGTGAACAAGCTCGATAGCAGTCAACCCGGCAAAGCCCGACACGTGCTGGTCGGGCATTCGATGGGTGGCTACCTCGCGCTGCAAGTGGCGGCGCGTCATCCCGAACTCATCTCCGACGTGGTGCTGATCGAGTCGCCCATCCCCACCGGATGGCGCTCGCAAGTGCTGACGTTTTCACAGCTCACCGGGCTCGCCTATCGCGCGGGACCGGCACCGATTGCCGCCAGAAGACGTGACACCTGGCCATCGCGTGCGGCAGCGAAAGAATTTTTCGCAGGTAAAAAGTTCGTGCAGCGATGGGCGCCGGGCGTGCTTGATGATTTCATTGAACACGCCATCGCGGCCACCAATGATGGCGCTACTTTGCGGGTGCCGCGCGACACCGAGCGCGACATTTACGCGAATATCGTGCATCGCAGTGCGCGCGCAGATTTGTATAGGCTCACGCGCTCCAATGTGCGCGTGAGCTTCATCGCCGGCAAATTTTCTGACGAGTTGCGATTTGCCGGCGCAAGCGATAACGAGCGTCTGTTTGCGCCGAATTATGTTGAGCTGCCGCATGGCCATTTAATTCCGCTGGAAGCACCGCTGGCGTGCGCAACCGCCGTTCTCGCCGCGATCAACAAACCCGTGCGCTAGGCGGTTTTATGGCCTTTGTCGCGCATCCGCCACGCAGCGATCAGCGCGACAGCACATAACGCCGCCAGCATCGCGAACACTTCGTCAAATGCATCCAGTCGCGCCGCACTTTTTGCGGCCATCGCGAGCGATTCGCCACGTACTGCGAGCCGCCATTCAAGCAGGATGCCGCACAGGCTGATACCCACCGCACCGCCCAGCATGCGCACAAAATTGATCACGCTGGAACCCTGCGAAATCAGGGCCTTGTCCATGCCACGCATGGACCCGAGATTGAGCGACGGCAGGATGAAACCCAGACCAATCCGCCCGACAATGGTCCACACTACCAGCCACCACAGCGACGTGTCGAGATTGACTACCACCATCAGTCCGAATGATGCGGAGAGCAGCAGCAATCCCATACTCACCAGTTGATACGTCGGGAAACGATCCGCGAGCCGTCCGACGCCCAGAATAGTGACCGCGAGCACGAGACCAGCGGGCAACAAAATCGTGCCGACGTAAGACGCTGACAGTGCCAGTCCACGCTGCATGAACACCGGCAACAGATAGGTCGAGCCAAACAACGCGGTGCCGTAAATAAACGCGACCAGGCTGCCCATCATGAACTGCCGATAGCGAAACAGCTCAAAGTTCATCAGCGGCAATACCGGATATTCGACGCCACTGGCCACCAGCCGCAACGCACGCGCAGCCACATAGCGCTGCCACAGCACAAACCCCGCGAGCGACAGCGCCGCGAGCGACAACAGCATCACAGCAACCAGCGTATTGCTGCCATGCAGCTCGACCAGTCCATTGAGCAGGCACAGGGTGGCCACCGTCGCCAGCGCGAGCCCGCCCCAGTCCAGATGCGCGCCGTCACGCCGGGCGGCGACCCCGCCAGGTGCCGTGACTGGCACAAATTTGTAGGCAAGCCACATCGACAGCAGGCAAAACGGTACCACCATAAAGAAAATGGAGCGCCAGCCAAACAAATCCACCAGCACGCCGCCGATGCTTGGCCCGAGCGCGGGCGCGAGCACCACACCCATGCCAAACAAACCACTGGCCCGGCCCTGTTCATGCTGCTCAAACGCCCGCAGAATAATGATGGCCGGAATCGGCTGCACCACGCCGGCAGCCAGCCCCTCCATCACCCGCGCGGCAAGCACCAGTCCGTAGTCGTTGGACATGCCGCCCGAGACGCCGCCGACCAGCAGCAGGCACATACAGCCAAAATAGGTGTGCCGATAGCCGTAACGCGCCAGCAACCACGGCGTGGTGAGCATCGACACCGTCATCGCCACCATAAAGCCGGAACTGACCCATTGCGCCCGCTCCTGACCAAGCGCAAAGTGCTGGCTCATGTCCGGAATCGCCACGTTGACAATGGTTGACGACATGATGGACGCCATCGTGCCCACCATCACCGCGAACAATAAATACCAGCGGTATTTTTCGCCGTAACGGTCTTGCAGGGCGGTTAGAGTTCCGGGAGCGCTGGGGTGGGTCATGTGGCCGAAGTTTACTTGCCAGCTTAGCCCCGCCCCTACAGCCTGGATAAATGCAAGCCGCATAAAATCACGGGTTTGTTGTCTCGCTGAATTTGGATCGCGCTCCATCATGATTCCTGAACTCGGTCACTTCGCACTCATCCTTGCCTTTTTCGTCGCCCTCACCGGTGCCGGCGTCGCTGGCGTTGCCAACATTCGCCGCGGCGTCGCAATGGCAGACTTCGCCCGGAGCGCTACGGTTGCGCTGTTTGGGCTGGTGCTGTTTGCCTTTGCCTGCTTGATGACGGCGTTCACTCAGGGCGATTTCAGTGTGCTGAACGTTGCCACCAACTCCAATTCATTGCTCCCGATGCACTACCGGGTTTCTGCCACCTGGGGATCGCACGAAGGCTCGATGCTGCTGTGGGTGTTGATGTTGACCGGCTGGAGCGCCGCAGTGGCACTGTTTTCAAAACAATTGCCCGATGTCTTGATCACGCGGGTGCTGGTAGTTCTGGCCAGCATCACCGCCGTGTTTCTGGCGTTCACGCTGCTCACATCCAATCCGTTTGAACGACTGATTCCCGCAGCCCCCGAAGGCCGCGACCTGAATCCGCTATTGCAGGACGCGGGGATGATTTTTCATCCACCGCTGTTGTATATGGGCTACGTTGGGATGTCGGTGGTGTTTGCGTTTGCCATCGCTGCGTTGTGGGGCGGGCGACTCGACTCCACCTGGGCGCGCTGGAGCCGTCCGTGGACAATTGCAGCCTGGATTTTTCTCACACTGGGCATCGCACTCGGCAGCTTCTGGGCGTATTACGAACTGGGCTGGGGCGGCTGGTGGTTCTGGGACCCCGTGGAGAACGCGTCCTTCATGCCGTGGCTGGTCGGCACCGCGCTGATCCATTCGCTGGCCGTAACTGAAAAACGTGGCGCGTTCAAGGCGTGGACGGTGTTGCTGGCGATTGCGGCATTTTCGTTGTCGCTGCTCGGCACCTTCCTCGTGCGCTCAGGCGTGCTGACCAGCGTGCATGCTTTCGCAACCGACCCGAAACGTGGCGTGTTCATCCTCGCATTTTTAGTGGTGATTATTGGTGGTTCGTTGACGCTCTACGCCTTCCGCGCGCCGAAGGTGAATGACGGCGGACGCTTCAGTGTGTTGTCGCGCGAATCGTTTTTGCTGGGCAACAATTTGCTGCTGGTGGTCGCTGCGGGCGCGGTGTTGCTCGGCACGTTGTATCCGTTGTTTGCCGATGCGTTTGGCATGGGCAAAGTGAGCGTGGGCCCGCCCTACTTCGAGATTGTGTTTGT
>JANXNO010000259.1 GCA_025354075.1 Burkholderiales bacterium
AGTCGATACGCCACGACCAATCCAGCCCATTGCCGCAGCGAAAATCGCGATTGCCAGCGCCAACCAGACCAGTTTGAAAAAGATTGACCAGCGCCGTTTGGCGCGCACCTCTTTCAGGTTGGCTTGCGCCAGTTTGGTGACGAGTTCACGCTCCCAGCCGGTCTGCGTTGGTAGTTGATCCATGGGTTCCATCGTTTAGGTATTACGCGCTGGTTTCTAGAAAGTGCCGAAGCGCAGATACCGAATCTACCAGTGTTAGCGGTTGGTGCGCCAGCAACAGCGACCGCTCATGCGCGCCGTAGGTGACGCCAATGGCTGCAGTACCCGCGTTTTCAGCCAGTTGCAGGTCGTGCGTGGTGTCGCCAATCATCACCGCGTCCGATGCGCTCATACCAGTCATGTCGAACAGCGCGTGCAACATGCCGGGATGCGGTTTTGAGAAGCCCTCGTCGGCGCAACGCGACGCGATAAAGTACTCACGCAGGCCGAGGGTGTCAAAAGCACGATCCAATCCTTTGCGTGATTTGCCCGTCGCCACCGCGAGCGAATGCCCGCAAGCTTTCAACGCTCCCAGCATCTCGGGCACGCCGTCAAACAGCACGATTTCGTTCTCGCCCACAATGAAGTGATGGCGAAAACGATCCGTCAGCCGCGTTAAATCCTCTTCGCGCAGTGTGGGAATCGCATGTTCCAGCGCGGGCCGCAGGCCCATACCGATGATGAACGAAGCCTGCGCATCGGTCGGAATCGGATAGCCCAGATCCTCAGCCGAACGTTGCAGCGCGCGTTTGATAACAGCCGTGGAATCGGCGAGCGTGCCATCCCAATCGAAGATGACGAACGGATAACGCAAATCGCTCACTGCCTGGCTCCGTACCAAAAATCAGCCAACTCCGAAGGCAAGGGTGCTTCTACCGTGGTCTCAACGTTCGTTACTGGGTGCAGAAACGTGAACGATTTGGCATGCAAAAACATGCGCTTGAAGCCCTGCGCTTTGAGCAGCTTGTTCCACGCCGCATCACCATATTTGTCGTCGCCGGCAATCGGAAAACCGGAATGCTGGCAATGCACGCGAATCTGGTGCGTACGGCCTGTTTTGAGCTCGGCTTCGAGCAGGCTCATGTCGGCGCCGCGCTCAAGCAAATTGAAGATCGTGTGCGCAAACTGGCCCTCGTCTGCGTTGACCTCCACGCGGCGCTCGCCATCAGGTCGCGTGTACTTGGCCAGGGGCAGCTTGACGTGCTGGCGATCATTAACCCATTCGCCCTTCACCGCCACCAGATAGCGTTTGTCGCCTGATTTATCGCGCAGGGTCTCATGCATGCCGACCAGCGCAACGCGGGTTTTGGCAATCAACAACACGCCGGACGTGTCACGATCCAGCCGATGCACCAACTCCAGAAACGGGGCATTCGGACGTGCCATGCGCAATTGTTCAATCACACCAAAGCTAATCCCCGAACCACCGTGAACCGCTACGCCCGCGAGCTTGTTGATGGCGATCAAGTAATCGTCCTCCCACACTATTTCATGCGGAAACTCGCCCGTAAGTTGCTTGTGAACGGGTGCCACCGCCACTCGAACTGGTGGAATGCGCACCTCGTCGCCCGCCACGAGCTTGGTTTCTGCCTTGACGCGACCGCCGTTCACACGCACCTCGCCGGAGCGAACGATTCGGTAAACGTGGGTTTTCGGGACGCCCTTTAACTCGCGTATTAGAAAGTTGTCTATGCGCTGACCGGCGTACTCAGTGGACACGGTGAGGTGACGAACCTGCGCCGCGTCAGGGCGTGCCGCGCCCAGCGTCAGCGTCGCCGCAGCGCTCGGCTCAGAGTTTCGGGGAGGAACGTGGGCTAAGTCCTTCATTTACCTTATAATTCGCGGGTTGCAGTGTTTCGAAGGAGACGTTGCAGTTTGAGTCAAGTGGTCGGGGCAAGGCTTCCGGCAATCACGTTTGAACCCCTCAGAAGCGCTTAACAACGGTTCACCGTGCGAGCGCTGGCAGTGATGGTACTGACGGATTATGCCTATCAGCGCTCCAGCATTTGGATTCAACGGTCAAGCCGCCACCGGGAAAAGCGGCGATAAAGTAATAAGTTCAGCCACCGCGCACTGTTTTAATTTGCACGCTGGCCTGTGAAAAGTTTGATCGGGTTCGTCACACCATGACGGGCTCTACACGAAAAATAATTGTCATGAATCCGCGCGCCAGCGCTTTTGTTTCGCCCCCAACGGTGCGCACAATTCAAAACACTCTCAACCCAGCGTTACATGCTGGCGTTGCAGAGCTGTCGCTGGGCCAGCCGCCGATTCGCACCTCGACATTTTTCGCCTCAAGCGTCCGCACTCGACTCCGCTAACGTCTCAACGTTACCGGCGCGTCTTCATGCGTCACAGGTTCGCCACAGCAGATTAAAGCCAAGCCCTCACGCTGAACGTGAAAGGTACGCATGAAACGCATGCTGTTTAACGCAACCCAATCGGAAGAACTCCGGGTTGCCATCGTCGACGGTCAAAAACTGGTTGATCTCGACATCGAATCTGCTTCCAAAGAGCAGCGCAAAAGTAACATTTACAAAGCCACGGTCACCCGTGTTGAGCCGTCGTTAGAAGCCTGCTTCGTCGACTACGGCACGGAACGCAACGGCTTCCTGCCGTTCAAGGAAATCTCGCGCTCGGTGATCAACGTTGACGGTGAAATGAACCGCAACAAGATCGCAGACAACCTGCGCGTCGGTCAGGAAATCATCGTTCAGGTCGAAAAAGACGAACGCGGCAACAAGGGTGCAGCGCTGACGAGCTTCATCTCGCTCGCCGGTCGCTATCTGGTGCTGATGCCGAACAACCCGCGCGGTGGCGGCGTATCGCGCCGCATCGAAGGCGAAGATCGCAATGAACTGCGCGACACGATGGCGCAGCTCGAAGTGCCCAACGGCATGAGCACCATCGCCCGCACCGCCGGCATTGGTCGCACGGCCGAAGAGCTGCAATGGGACTTGAACTACCTGCTGCAACTATGGACGGCCATTGACGGCGCGGCTAAAGGTAACAAAGCGCCGCTGCTGATTTATCAGGAATCGAGCCTGGTGATTCGCGCGATCCGCGATTACTACACGCAGGACATCACTGAAATCCTGATCGATACCGAAGAGATTTACGAGCAGGCCAAGGGCTTCATGGAACACGTGATGCCGAACACGGTCAGCC
Organism: Burkholderiales bacterium; assembly: GCA_025354075.1. Lineage (GTDB taxonomy): Bacteria > Pseudomonadota > Gammaproteobacteria > Burkholderiales > Casimicrobiaceae > Casimicrobium. Next base: position 3,208 of record JANXNO010000259.1, read on the forward strand.
GTGTGAAGCTTTATCACGATGACGTACCCCTCTTCTCTCGCTTCCAGATCGAACATCAGATCGAAAGCGCCTTTAGCCGCACGGTGAATCTGCCGTCGGGCGGCGCGATTGTGATCGACCACACCGAAGCTCTGGTT
>JANXNO010000264.1 GCA_025354075.1 Burkholderiales bacterium
GCGACGAATCCCGGTCGTGTGCAGCGCGTGGCCGAACTCGATGACGCCATAGCCGCTTACACACGTTCACGCAACGTGGCCGACGTGCTGGCCACACTCGATGCCGCAGATGTTCCCGGCGGCCGTATTTACACCGTGAAAGACATCGCCGAGGATCCGCATTATCGGGCGCGCGAGATGATTGTTTCGGTGACCACGGCCGATGGATTGACAGTGGAAACCCCCGGTATCGTTCCCAAGCTGTCAGTCACTCCAGGTGCGATCACGCGTCGTGCACCGACGCTGGGAGAGGACACCGCTGCTGTGCTCCTCGAAGTGGGTGTAACCGGCGAGCAGATTGCGGCACTGCGCGCACGCGGCGTTGTGTGAACATCGATGGCGGGTGCTATCAAATATTGCTGGTGCACCGTACTTAGTCGATGCGTAGCTCAACCCATCTCGCACTGTCCCCAGCGCTAAAGTTGCGACCGGATCGGACGGATGAAAGTCGCCAGAAACTTTTCTGTCCATGGACGCTGCTCCCATTGCGCGTGGGTGTAGCGTCGCGCACGCGCAAGGTCGTTGTCAAAGACTACGGTCGTTCGAGCCGCGAAGCTGCGGTCATAGACGTTCATGCTCGCTTCGTCGTTCAGTCGAAACGAACGTAGGTCAAAGTTAGTAGAGCCCACAGAAACCACTTCGGTATCAACGATCATCATTTTGTTGTGAATCATCGTCGGCAAATATTCGTAGATCTCCACGCCCGCTTCAAGCAAAGGCCCCCATTGGGCGCGTGACGAAAGACGTACCGTGTCCGAATCGATATTGTCCCCGGGCAACAATAATCTGACCCTCACACCGCGTGAGCGGGCATCGAGTAACGCCTTGATGCTTAGATCATCCGGCACAAAATACGCGGACTGCAAATCAATCTGTTTGGAGGCCGCTGCGATTGCCATCAGGTACATCAGCTGCATGCTGTCGCTGCCGCCCGCGGGTGAGCTGATGAACAGATGCGCCCTGGTGTCACCCACCGATTTCAACTTGGGAAAATATCGCTCTCCGTTAAGCACTTCGCCCGTGGCTTTGATCCAGTTGTCGTTGAACGCCGCCTGATATTGCGCGACGACTGGCCCGTTGACCTTGAAGTGCATGTCTCGCCAGTGTTCAGGATTCTCAGCGTTGCCGCTCCACTGGTCGGCAATGCCGACGCCGCCAGTGAATGCAGTCTGACTGTCAACCACGAGCAATTTGCGATGCGTACGATTGTTCAGGCGCACCAGGTTGTACCAGCGTAACGGACGGTATTGGTGCACCTTTGCACCCGCCTGCACGATCTGGTCAAGCAGCGCCTTGTCCATTTTCAGTCCACCCACCCAGTCTATGAGCACATGTACATCGACGCCCGATCTGGCCCGCTCAGCCAGCGCATTCGCAAACTCACGACCAATATCACCCGACCAGTAGATGTAGGTCTCAAATGCAATGCTGGTACGCGCGCTGCGAACGTCTGCGAGCATCGCCGGAAAAATTTCCTGCCCGTTCTGCAACGGCTCGACGCTGTTGCCGTCAACGATTGTCGGGCCGAGCATGACCGACATTTCACGCCGAAATTGTTCATCAGCGACAGGGTAAAGATGCTCGAGCTTTCGATCAAGCTGCTTTTCTGGCGTCAGAAAATTCATGGTAACGATCGTAGCGAACACGGTGAACGCTACAGCGAGTAATGCGGTTTTCATATGCTGTCGGACGATGCTGCAATGTGCAGATGCGTTGAAAAAAACAGAGCGACTGCAGTCAAGACGATGCTGCGAAGTCACGCTTACGTGGCTTCGCACCTATCCGAGCCAGCATGCTGCAGGCGCAGCATAGTTTTGACGCTTCCCGAATCACCGCAATTCACGGGTCCGTGGGGCGCGCCATTCAGATATGGGTCTATCGCACGCCGCCGCGCACGAGCTTCACCACACCAATCAAAATTACCGCGCCTACCAACGAAACGAGAATCGATCCGAGGTTAAGCGCATTCTGGTTGATCGTTGAGATGCCCACCAGTGGTGATATGAAATATCCGGCAATGAGTGCACCGACGATTCCCACCACTACATTCAGAATAATGCCCTGACTGCCATTTGTTTTCATGATGATGCTGGCGACCCAACCTACCAGCCCGCCGACGACCAGCCAAATGATGATGCCCATGTTGTTTCTCTCTTTCGTATTTTCTTTGTGTTGTCGCAATTTGCGACGTTGCCGCACGCACAGCTCGGCGTCATGAAGATTCCGAGCTGTCTATGGGTAATTGTGGCAGCGTGTCTAAATGACGCGCTGTCAATGCGGGCGTTACCGGCCGTCGTGATCCGAGTCGCCAGGGATGGCGGTTTCAATGCGATTCCATGCAGCCTGCGTTGCGCTGCGAGCCTGCGCCCAGCTCATCCGCGAGGTTGCTTTGGCACGCTCCCAATCTGACGCCAGCGACGATTCCACGTCGGCAAAGCGTCGGCCAGGATATTTTGCGAAGCTCGACACACCGTACTGATACGCAGGGCCATAATCGTCGTAGCTGTAGTCGCGAACGTAGGCAGGACTATTCATGTAGTTGGCACGCCAGTAGTCGTCCTCGGCTTTTGGATTGATGACCGACGCCGCGCCGCGTCCACCGACGGCACCAATGACGCCGCCCACAGCTGCGCCTGCAAGCGCGCCTACGGGGCCTGCAACTGCACCCACGGCAGCACCCGTCATCGCTCCAGCGCCGGCACCTATGCCGCTCGCGAGATTGTGTTGGCGTAAGTCATCAGCGAATTTCGGATTGGCTACCTCGGCGGCACCCCGGGCCGTCATCGCGCCCGCTGCGGCACCGATACCAGCGCCCACGATGGCGCCAACCGGTCCGCCAACTGCACCGATAGCCGCTCCCGTCGCTGCCCCGACGCCTAAGCCGCTACCGGTTGCCAGGCTGTGGTCTGCAAGATCATCACCACGCTTGGGATTGACCACTTCAGCGGCACCGCGACCTGCGATTGCGCCAGCAACGGCACCCATCCCGGCGCCCACGATGGAGCCGACAGGCCCACCCACAGCCCCAACGATTGCGCCCGTTGCGGCACCCGCACTGGCCGCAGCACCCGTTGCCAGGTTGTGATCTGTTTCATCATCACGATCGCTTGGATTCACCACTTCTGCGGCACCCTTGCCTGCAAGCCCGCCCGTTGCGGCGCCGATGACCGCGCCAGCGACTGTGCCGATCGGGCCCGCCACAGAGCCCAACACTGCACCAGCCACGGCACCACCCGACGACCCTACGCTCGTGCCTATAGAGTGCTCCTCCGGCGCGCCGCCAAACGTGGGATCCACGCCCTCTGCGACTGCTTTACCAGCCAGCCCGCCACTCACCGCGCCGATGACGCCGCCGACGATCGTGCCGATCGGGCCAGCCACTGCTGTGCCTATGGCCGCACCAGACAGTGCGCCCGCGCCGGCACCCAATCCTGTGCCTACAGGATGTGAGCCCGGTTCGCCTGTAATCAAATCTGGATTGCTGTCTCTAGACGCTGAAAGGTTGTCTCGTAAGTCGTTCATATTTCCTGCCTTTTGATATTGAAATAATTCGGTGGCGTCGTAAGAGCGCCGACTTGAATTGAGTGGTAGTTACCTGTCGAGATGCAGCGGCCGCATGATGGAAATGTCTGGTTGACGCTGTATCGCAGGAATTATTTTGTTGGCAGTCATTCGCGCCCGAAGTCGTCAAGCTGCCCGTATGACCGTAGGACAGTGACGCATGGAAACGCAACAAAGCGTGCGTGCTGAGGGGGCAACGCGGGGCACGGCGAGTGCTGCACATGCAGTCGTTAATTAGTGCAAGCTACAGCAACAAGATCGTTGGCGAAGCCCGCATGCGATGCGTTGTGAAGTCGTCGATCATGCTTGCACGAAGGTTTCGTAACCGTGGCAATGCGGCTAATGGTTGAGCATGCCTCTCGCGAGCTACACGCGCTCAAGTACCAGGTCGAAGCGCGCCGACAAGCCGCTTCTATTTCCGTCGTTCACGGTGACCGGTACGACCGTCAGGCGGTCGCGTTCTTTGGAAAATCCAAACCAGTTACCGCGCTCCGTGTTTTCGCCCGCAAAGTACAGTTGTGTCACCAGTTCGCGGTAGCCGGGTGCCACCACCTTGAAGTGCACATGCGGCGGACGACCGCTGTACAGCACCGGTTTGATGGTGCGAAAGCGGTACTGCCCGTCGCCCTGCGTCGTCATTCGGCCGAAGCCCTGAAAACCGCGTTGCGCCGGACCTTCACCATCGTCATCGGGATGCCGGTATTTGCCGGTAGCGTCGGTTTGCCAGATTTCTACCGTTGCGCCTGCAAGCGCTCCGCCGTCCACTGAAAGCACACGCCCCGTTAGCGCGAGTGGCACGCCTTGCAGATAATTTTTGCCGCCGAGCGTGAGCAGATCGGCATCGACTTCGCCCGTCCATCGCGGCGGGTAATACGGCCCTAATGCGTCCTGCGGCGTGGCTTTGAGCTTAGCCCCAGAGCTTGCTGTCTGGGCATGCGCAACCGACGACAGCAGGTTTGCCAGCGGCCACGTGGCGACGAGAGCGAGCAGACGGCGGCGGATATTCATGGCGGGATTTTTCAGGACGGACGAGCTATTTTGACGCGATCAGCGCGCGTGAGGTTCCGCAGTCAGGCCGTCAAACATGGCTCGCACCGATGTGCCTTTGGCAAACGCGGCACGCGCCGTTTCCAGCCCCAGTTTGCGATAGCTTTCAAACTGTGATTCGGTGTACCACTGGTTGGCGGTGGACTGCTGCGGAAAGTCCGGATTGACGCTGCGGTACTGGCAAATGTCAACCGATGTTTTTGCGGTGATTGCTGGCTTGATGTAGACCAGCGTGCCATCGTCAAGCCCTTCGCCAAGCGCTGAATAGCGGATGCGTCCGATGACGTACTGCGCTTTGCTGGTGCCGTGCTCGTCGGGTTTGATGGCACGCGGCTCAATGTCGATCACCACACCAAAATCAATATTGCACAGACGGATAGCGTTGGCCAGATCGTCAAACACGTACTCGCTGTCTTTGCCGCAGGAGCTGACCACAATCAGCGTGCAACGGCGACGCACCAGCTCATACACGCCAAGGTTTTCGAAGTGCCCGCCGTCGCTCAGATAAACAAATTTGTCGCGATTGGTGATCGTACCGAACAGTTCGAACATCAGGTATTTGAGCCCCCACCACGGCGCGCGCTCTTTCCACGGCGTGCCGCGATGCGCCGGGTTGCCCACCCAGCGGCCAAGCCGCACGTTAAACACGGTTAGCAGCAGGGCCAGCGCGCCGGTACTGTTGTGGCCCATGCTGGAGCTCGCCGCCGCGCCGGAGGTGGAAATCGCCAGTCCCACGGTCACCCCGGCCTGCCATGGCGTTTTGTCGTGTGGGGTGAAGTCGCCGCGCGAGAAATATTCGGTTGGCCGATAACCTGCACCGTAGTTGTTGCCGCCACGCGGCAGGTGTTGCGCGCCCGGCAGGCTGAATCCGCAATGCAGCGGCGTCAGCGTGAACGACGCGGCCTTGCGTTCTTGCCAGCCCAGCTCGCCCGGTGCAGTCAAATTGAGGGCAGTGTTGATGATGTGAAACGGACGCTGATTGCGCAGCGGGGCCATGTATAGATCATCTTCGGCGGCGAGATCGGTGAACTGGTTGGCAGTGCGGCCGCCAGCAGCGGGTTGGGAGGATGTGTTGATCGCAGATTCCCACAGCGCACGAAAACGACTGGCCCCAAGATAGCAGCGGGCAAGCCGGTTGCGATAGAACTGCTGAAACGAAAACACGTTGATGTCCACCCGCCATGAGATCAACGCGGTGATGATCATTGCGAGCAGTGTGG
>JANXNO010000277.1 GCA_025354075.1 Burkholderiales bacterium
GCAGCCGAGTTCTTTCGCCGTGCGATACAAAATACCGCGCCGCAAGCGGGAGCACAGTGAACACATCGTTTTGCCTTCTTCCAGAACCCGCATGACGATGCTGTACGTATCCGATTCAACGATCTTGAAATCAACACCGGATTTGGCGAGGTATTCCGGCAGGATGTGGTCCGGAAAATCGGGCTGCTTCTGGTCGAGATTCACCGCGATGAGTTCGAAGTTCACGGGCGCGACCACCTGCAACGCCATCAGCAAATCGAGCATGGTGTAGCTGTCTTTGCCGCCCGACAGACAGACCATGATCTTGTCGCCTTCGCTGATCATGCCGAAGTCGGCGACGGCCGCGCCGACGATATTGCGCAGCCGCTTGCCTTCTCGTGACAGCGAAAACGGCAGTGAGCGTGGCTTCCGTTCAATGGCTGTTTGTGGAATTTCTATTGCAGTGATGGCCTGATTCATGCGAGTATTTTAGTTGCCGGATGTTCGGTCGCTTGAGGAGAAAAATTCGTGCGCAGATTACCCGCTTTTTCGATGCGCAAATTCGCCACGGTGTTGTTCGCCTGCATAGCCGTGAGCGTTGCGTTCGCGCAGGACGCCAAAACCGACAAAGCCCAGCCCGAAAAATTCTCTGACAAGATGGGCGAGGATGTGATCGAAAAGTCGCTCACCGGCCTGGTCAAATTGCGAACGCTCGCCGCGCCCAATGCGCGCAGCAATGCCACGCTCGGCAAGGAGCGCGAAGGCAACGGCATCCTGCTGTCACCCAAGCTGGTGCTCACGATTGGCTATTTGGTGATGGAAGCCGACGAGGTTGAAATCACCGACCACAAAGGCCGAAAATTGCCCGGCAAAGTTGCAGGATTCGATCAGGAAACCGGCCTCGGCCTGGTGCGCCTGCTCGCGCCTGCGCAGGGCGAACCACTGGTGTTGGGCGACGCCAACGCGTTGAAAGAAAAAGACGCGGTGCTCGCGGTTGGCGCACGCGGCAACATCGCCCCGGCGTTCATCACGTCGCGCCGCGAGTTCACGGGCGGTTGGGAATATCTGCTCGACAACGCGATTTTCACGTTTCCGCCAATTGCGGACTGGGGCGGAGCGGCGTTGATTGAGCCGTCGGGGAAGTTAGTTGGCGTGGGCTCACTGTTCGTGCGCGACGCGGCGGGCAACGGTACGAGCGTCCCGGGCAACATGTTTGTGCCGGTGGATATTTTGAAGCCGATCCTCGATGAGTTGATCGAAAACGGACAGCGCAAAGGGGCGCAGCGTCCGTGGCTGGGTGTTACGACGTTTGAAGATTCGGACGGCATCAATGTCGGGCGATTGTCGGAGGGCGGACCGGCGGACACGGCTGGGTGGGAGCGCGGTGACATCATCGTGGCAGTGGGTCTTACCGACGTCAAGACGCAGGCCGAGTTTTATCGCGCTATCTGGGCGCGTGGCGACGCGGGCGTTCGCGTGCCGCTGACGATCAAGCGCGGCAAACAGGAACTATCGGTGAACGTGCGAAGCATCGATCGCGGCAGCTTTTTTGCGGTGAAGACTGCACATTAGCTTTTGGTTGAAACGGTTGTTTTGTAAGGGCATAGGGCTACATAATAGTAAAAGTCGATAAGTGGCGCTTTTAGCTGCTACGCCCAATGATATTGAGCATCTACGATGAAAGCTGAAACTCGTTGGGACATGAAAAAGGCTCCCGGAGGAGCCTTTTTTATTGGCCGAAACGACGGTTAGTCGCTGCTGCTGGTCAGCCCAAGCAGACTCAGCAAATTGCTGAAAATGTTGAACAGATTGATGTAAATCGACAGGGTCGCAGTGATGTAGTTGGTCTCGCCGCCGGTCATGATCTGGTTGATGTCGTACACGATCCATGCTGAGAACAGGCCGATAAACAGCACCGAGCAACCGATCATCAGTGCAGGCATTTGCAGCACGATGCCACCGATAGCCGCGAGCAGGATCACGCAGAAGCCGATCCACAGGAACTTGCTCATGCCGGACAGCTGCGTTTTGATCGTGGACGCGATGGCCGCCATCCCGCCAAAAATCAGCGCTGTGCCGCCAAAGGCATAGGCGATGAGCGTCGCGCCGTCTTTGAGCGCAAGGACGCGACCGAGCAACACCGACAGCCAGAAGCCCATGAAAAAAGTAAACGCCAGTAACACAGCGACACCAGAACCACTGTTTTTGGTGCGTTCAATGCCGTAGGTGAACGCCATCACTGCGCCCATCAGAATCATGAAATTCATCCACCACGGGCCAAATCCCTTAAAGCCCAATGTCACGCCCAACGCGGCACCTGCGATGGTGGGCACCATCGACGCGGCGAGCAGCATGTAAGTGTTACGCAGCACACGATTCTGTGTGTCGGCGACGCCACCGGTTCGTATGTCTGAGACGTTATTGATGTCCATCGTGTTCTCCACAGCAAGAAAATGCATTGGATGGAATGTAGGGCCATTGGTTCGCCTTCGCAAGCCCGGTGACCCTAATAAAGGTGGCATGACAAGGCTGCAAATGCCCTTAGGCGAGCGCTAACCTTGTTGAATGCAACGCCAATTTCCCAAAAATTACAGAAGACTCGCAATAAATCGCGTGGATTGGTAAGCAGAGTCGAAAAATTTGTGGCATAGTTCGGTCTCGTGGATTAACGTAGTTGCGTTTTTCCTCGCGTTTGGCGAGTTTCCTGGTTCCCGAGTGTGAGCGCTGTTCCGTACAGCATCGATACTGACGAGTCCTTGAAATCCGCGTTTGTTTTTTATCAAGGAT
>JANXNO010000319.1 GCA_025354075.1 Burkholderiales bacterium
TCTCCCACCAGGGGAGAGGGGAGAAACTGCACGGTCAATGTTCGCAGCAGCCCGCTCCCGCACCGGCTCATTGCCGTTGCTCGGCGCGAACGCCAGCAGTCGCAAAAACGTCATCATCAACGCCGTCTGCTCATCGGGTGCTAATCGCAAATCATCACGCCCATGCAGCGCAATTTGGTAATAAAGCTGCGCCTCTTCAGCAGTCAAAGCCGCAGCCAGCCGCGTGATGTGTGCATAGTCAGGATCGTCCGCGTCCACGCTTGCGGGCACGGGCTGCGCGAGGGCGATGCGGTGCAGCGCGCGGGCGAGTTGCGCCAGTGCGTCGTCCGCCGCCAGCGCCTGCTCGAAGCAGCGCTCCACCTCCGCGGCCAGCGCTGCTGCATCGCGCGCGACCACCGCATCGAGCACGCGCCAAACAAAATCCCGATCCACGTTGCCGAGCATCTGGCGGACTTGCTGCACTTCAACTTTGCCATGACCAAAGGCGATGGCCTGATCGGTGATCGACAGCGCGTCGCGCATGGAGCCTTGCGCGGCTTCGCCAATCAGGCGCAACGCGGGCGCGTCGAAGGGAACGTTCTCGGCAGTGAGCACTTTGTGCAATTGCTCGGCCACGCGCTCGGGTGGAAATTGCTTGAGTGCGAATTGCAAACAGCGCGACAGCACGGTGACCGGAATCTTTTGCGGATCGGTCGTTGCGAGCACGAATTTGACGTGCTCTGGCGGCTCTTCCAGCGTTTTCAACATCGAATTGAACGCGCTCTTCGACAGCATGTGCACCTCGTCGATAAGGTACACCTTGTAACGTCCAGCGGTCGGGGCGTAGCGCGCGTTGTCGATGATCTCGCGCATGTTGTCGACGCCGGTGTTCGACGCGGCATCGAGCTCAAGCAGATCGGGGAAACGACCGGCGTCGATGTCGAGGCAGGTCTGGCAAACGCCGCATGGCGTAGCCGTGACGCCAGTTTCGCAATTCAGAGTTTTCGCAAGGATGCGCGCAATGGTCGTTTTGCCCACGCCGCGCGTGCCAGTGAGCAGGTACGCCTGATGCAGTCGTCCGGTGGTGAGCGCATGCGACAACGCGCGCACGACATGCTCCTGCCCCATCAATTCGGAGAAGTTGCGCGGGCGATATTTTCGGGCGAGAGCGAGAGAAGCGGACACGAATTGAGCCGGTGAGAAACTGGGTCAATTGTAGGAGGGGTGGGACTTCAGCAACCCTGCGGTTCGACAGGCTCACCACGAACGGAGATGGGTGACATCAAAGCGTTCGCAAATGGGTCGAGCGAAGCGACGACACCCGTGGCGAGGAACACCGACTTTTGCGTCTAGACGGTGATGAGTGCGAGGCGCATGGGCCGCAGACAGTACGATTAGTACGGCAAGGCCCGTGCAACGAAGCAATCACGCCGTATAGACGCAAAAGTGGTGAGCCGTTCCCCCGGCACTGCTTGGCTCGCTGTGGCTGCTTCCTTCCGGACCTGACCAGATTCACAAGTTAGACATGCGGGGCGACCCACCACCATCGATTATAGTCGGCCCGTATACTCGGCAGCCCCACTTGCTGAAAGAGCGGCCTCTGCGCCCTGTATTTTGATCTTCCGCGTGATTCTGGCCGTGCTCTTTGCTGCGGCTGCTTTGGTGCTCCCACTCAAGTTCGCGACGTGGATGGACACACGCGTCAGTTCGACACCGGAGGTTCTCAAGGCAACCGTCGGCACGCCGCCGCTGCGCGTGGCGGTGATGGTGCATCCAACCATTTTTTACACCGATCCGAACGGTGAATCTGCAGGACTGGAGTACGACTTGGTCAGCGCGTTTGCCAAGACGCAGCAGCTCACGTTGCAACTAAAAACATTCCCAACGCCCGACGCAGCAAGGCTCGCGCTGCTGCGCGACGAGGTGGACGTGGTGGCGATGGGCGTGTCAGCGGATGCCTTGAGCGCGACAGAGCTGCCGACCAAAGCGCGCTATCACGAGAGCGGCTGGGTGCTGCTCAATTCGCCACAAAAATTCACGCCGAAGTCGCTTGCTGAGTTGAATCCAAAGCGAGTCGTCGTCAGCTCGCGAATCTTCACCCATCCGCGCATGGCCGAGCTGCGGCGGCGCAGCGCGGCGATCACGTTTGTTGAGGACTTGAAGCTCGACGACGAGTCGTTAATCGCAGCCGTCGGCGACGAGGACGTGGACTACGCCATCGTCGAAGAAGACACGTACAACGCGAGCCGTCACTTTCATTACGACGCGCAGCGGGCGTTCATGGTGCAGCCCGCGATGCCACGAGTGTGGCTGTTTTCGCATGACGGCGCCAAGCTGCGCGATGAGGCCAACGCGTTCCTCACGCGCATCACGCGTGACGGGCAAATCGTACGCGTACTGGACCGTTATTTCGGCTTTCCGCAGCGGCTGACGGCCATTGATGTGGACGTGTTCACCGATCGCATCAACACCGTGCTGCCGCGCTACCGTACATGGTTTCAGCAGGCACAGGAAACCTACGGCATCGAGTGGCGATTGCTCGCGGCGCTGTCGTATCAGGAGTCGCACTGGACCGACGACGCGACCTCCGAGACGGGGGTGCGTGGGATCATGCAATTCACCGAAGACACGGCGCGTAGATACAACGTGGATCGACTCGATCCACGCTCTTCGATCCTCGGCGGTGCGCGCTATTTGTCGGAGTTAAAGCGCGACGGATTGGCGGCGCGAATTCAGGAGCCCGACAAAACCTGGCTCGCGCTGGCGGCCTACAACATCGGACTCGGCCACGTCGAGAACGCCCGCGTGCTTACCCAGCGCGCCAAGAAAAACCCGGACATGTGGCCCGACGTGCGCCGCCATCTGCCGCTGCTCGCTAAACCCGAAGTCGCAGCCCTTTTCAAACAAGGTCCCTGCCGCTGCAATATGCCGGTCGAGTACGTCGAAGCCGTGCGCGCCTATTACGATGTCTTGCTACGGATGGAAACGGCCTATCAGCCGAAGATTCGCATTCACGGATAGGCGAACGAATATCAGCTTATCGGCGCATCCCCCATCGGATAAGGGCGTGACGGCTGAAGATCCAACTTGTCGACTTATAGGTTTTTCTAGCACAAAGCCCATAGTAAACGGGCGTAAGCGTGGAAAGCTGCTTAAAAGACTATTTTTTCTTGACTGTACCTCGCTCAGTCCGATACCGTGCCGCGGGCTACATTCGGCTGGTGCTGGCATCATGCAAGCACACAAGAACACACTTGCAGGCAATCTGTGGGGAGGTAATTAAATGCAGCTAACCATGACCCCCAGGCGCTGGCAAATCCTGTGCTGCATGTTGCTATGCCTTGCCTGCGGAATCGTCGATGCGGTCGGCTATTTGCGGCACGGTATTTTTGCGGCAAATATGACGGGCAACACGGTGCTGCTGGGTATTTCGCTCGCGCAAATGCAGTGGGCCGGCGCGTTAGAGCGCGCCTTTCCGCTGCTGATTTTTTTCCTTGGTGCGATGCTGGCGCGGGTGCTGTTGATACGCACGGGCCGACAACCGTGGATGCCCCTGGTGCTTGCCAGCGCGTTGATTGTTGTCGCGCTGGCGGTGGTGCCGAGCAGCTTGATTTCGCTGTCGTTGATCACGTTCGCGATGGGCATTCAGGCCTCCGCCATGACGCAGTTTGCAGGCATCACACTGAGCACGGTGGTCATCACCAGCACCATGGCGCGCATCGCCGAGGCGTTTGCTGATCGCCTGTCACCCGCCGCGCCCGAACCCGCCGCCACCGCACCGCCGCTACCGCTGTACCTGCTGACGTGGGGGTGCTATTTGATCGGTGCATTGATCGCGGCGCTGGGCGGCTATGTGCATCCGTTGGCGGCGATGGCGTTAGCGGCAGTTTTTATTCTGATCGCGGCAGCGATTACACGGATGAAGTGATATCGCTGCGGTCAAACCGCCGCTAGCGGCCTACTCCCACTCAATCGTCGCCGGTGGCTTCCCCGAAATGTCGTAAACAACCCGATTGAAGCCGCGCACTTCGTTGATGATGCGGTTTGAAACTCTAGCGAGTAGCGAGTGAGGCAGTTCGGCCCAGTGCGCGGTCATGAAATCGGTGGTTTGCACGGCGCGCAAGGCTACGACGTTTTCGTAGGTGCGGCCATCGCCCATTACGCCTACGCTTTTCACCGGCAGGAAAACCGCAAAGGCCTGAGCGGTGAGGTCGTACCAACTTTTGCCTTCGGGATCTTTGGTATTGCGCAATTCTTCGATGAAGATCGCATCGGCACGGCGCAACAAGTCGGCAGCAGGACGCGTTACTTCACCCAGAATCCGCACCCCCAAACCGGGGCCGGGGAAGGGGTGGCGAAATACCATTTCGCGAGGGAGGCCAAGCGCGACGCCCAATTCGCGCACTTCGTCCTTGAACAATTCGCGCAGTGGTTCGAGCAGCTTCAGGTTCAGCGTTTCCGGCAAGCCGCCTACGTTGTGATGTGACTTAATTGATTTGGCTTTGCCGGTTTTGCTACCCGCGCTCTCGATCACGTCGGGGTAAATCGTGCCCTGTGCGAGCCATTTTGCAGCGGGCAATTTCTTCGCCTCAGCCTGAAAAACTTCAACAAATTCACGACCGATAATTTTGCGCTTTTGCTCGGGGTCGGTGACGCCTTTGAGGTGACCGAGGAATTGTTCGCTTGCGTCAACGTGAATCACTTTCACACCGAGATTTTTCGCAAACATGTCCATCACCATCTCGGCTTCGTTCAAGCGCAACAAGCCGTGATCGACGAACACGCAGGTGAGTTGCGCGCCAATGGCGCGATGAATCAGCGCGGCGGCGACGCTCGAATCAACGCCACCGGAGAGGCCCAGAATTACCTCGTCTGTGCCCACTTGCTCGCGAATCCGCGCAACAACAGTTTCGACGTAGTTCGGCATCGTCCACGTCGGCGCGGCCTGGCAAATGTCGAGCACAAAGCGCGACAAAATCGCTTTGCCCTGTTTGGTGTGCGTGACCTCGGGATGAAACTGCACGGCGTAAAACTTGCGCGCTTCATCGGCAATGCCAGCAACCGGGCAGCTAGGCGTTGACGCCATAAGCTTGAATCCCGGCGGCATCTCGGTGACCTTGTCGCCGTGGCTCATCCACACATGCAGCAGGCCGTGGCCCTCTGCATTTTGCGTGTCCTGGATGCCTTCGAATAATTTTGTGTGGCCACGCGCGCGAACCTCGGCGTGACCGAATTCGCGATGGTCGCTGGCCTCCACTTTCCCGCCCAGTTGTACGGTCATGGTGAACATGCCATAGCAGATGCCCAACACGGGCACGCCCTGCGTGTAAACAGCCGCTGGTGCGCGCAGATCGTGCGCCTCGTACGTGCTGGCGTGACTGCCGGAAAGGATGATGCCTTCGGGGTTGAATTCACGAATGAACTCATCACTCACGTCATTGGGATGCAGCTCACAGTAGACGCCCATTTCACGCACCCGGCGCGCGATGAGCTGGGTGACTTGAGAGCCGAAATCGAGGATGAGAATGCCGCGTGCCATGTGCTTGGGTCCTGACGTGTCGAAAAGGGTATGCCTGAAACTCAAAGGGGCCGTGAGGCCCCTTAACGTCGTCAAAAACTACTTCTTGGCGGG
>JANXNO010000395.1 GCA_025354075.1 Burkholderiales bacterium
AAGCGCCGGATCGGTGATCGCAACCTGAACCGCAATCTCACGCCCACCGAAACGCCAACCGAGTTCGAAGATCACATCGCAAACTGGTTGTGCCCGCTGATGACGAAGCATGAGGTGCTGCTCGATCTGCATTCGTTTCAGGCGCAGGGACAGGCGTTTGTGATGGTGGGGCCTTCGAGCAATTCGGACGCGTTGGAGCCGACGATTCATGGCGACACCGAGCGCGACTGGGCGTTGCGGCTCGGCGTTAAACGCGCGGTCGACGGCTGGTTGTCGACCTACGCCATCGGCGTTGAAGAACGTCGCGCCCGCGCAGCGAAGCAGAACCCGACCGCAGGCACACGCCACGATCTCGACGCCAAGTACGGCGTCGGCACTACTGAATACATGCGCACCACCGGCGGCATTGCGCTCACGCTCGAATGCGGGCAGCACGAAGACCCGCATGGCCGCGAGGTCGCGTATTGCGCCATCCGCAACACGCTCGCCTACTACGGACTCACGAGTGACCCCATGCCGCCGCTGGCCATCGCCGCCGAAGGGCTGCACATCGCCCAAGTGATCGACAAACTTGACAAGGCAGACACGTTCTCGCGCGCATGGCAAGGCTTCGATCCGCTCAAGGTGGGCGAGGTGATCGGCACCCGTGCAAACGGCGAAGTCCTGACCGCGCCAAAGGGTGGCCGCATCCTGTTCCCGAATGCGCTGGCCGAGGCAAATCACGAGTGGTTTTACCTGACCGAAGCGACGTCGCGGTTCAATACTTGACGCATCAGCTTTTTTGGTGACTCCCCAATTTTATTGGGACTGAAGCTTGTTTTTTTCCAAATGTCGAGATTCGCGGAATGGCGGACTCATCTTGATCCCCTCATGCATTGCCACGAATCGCAATGCATGCCAATGGCATTTTTTTGTGGTAATGTCCGGCGATCGAACCGAAGCAACACGGTATCGAAGCGCGCTGCGGGATGTCCATGGTTAACCATCCCTAGTTCGCCGCTGAGTGTTCAAGAGTTGCAGCAGAAGAGATTTCTTACGGCAGCGATTTACAGCCGCACCAAATTAAGGGATTCAGTTGCAACGACACTTACTACCCAATCCAGTTGTTCGTTTCGCAATACGGGATTACACGTTCGGCTGGTGGTCGCTCGCGGTCGCGTTGTTAGTGTTCGCTTCGACGCAAGCAGGCCCGGTGCAAGCGCAGGTGCCCGCGAGCGAACGCACTGCACTCATTGCGCTCTACAACAGCGCAGGCGGCGCAAGCTGGGCGGATCGAACGAACTGGCGCAATGCGGCCAATACCGATTTTGCTGCCGCCGGTACCGAATGCACCTGGTATGGCATTTACTGCACCGCCAATGGCAACGTCGAGAACATCTATCTGCCAACCAACAATTTGGTCGGCAACTTGCCATCGTTTGCTGCTTACACCGCGCTCAGCTACAACAACCTTGAGGGCAATCAGCTCACCGGCTCCTTGCCGGTCTCCACTGCGCTGCCATCGCAACTGCTCTACTTCGTTGCCGGGAACAATCAATTCACGGGTGCGATTCCGTCGCTTTCGGGCATGCCGAGCTTAACCGACTATCGTGTCAGCCGAAATCAGCTGTCCGGTTCGATCCCGTCGCTTACCGGGCTCACTTCGCTACAGGTCGCTTACTTTGACCAAAATGTGCTCTCCGGCAGCTTGCCCTCGTTGACTGGGCTCAGCGCGTTAACCGACTTTCGTGCCAACACGAACGCGCTCACGGGAAGCATTCCTTCGTTGACGGGGCTGTCGCAGCTACAAACGTTCAACGTGAATGACAATCTACTGTCGGGCTCCATGTCGGCTGTCACCGGACTCACGTCGCTTGACTATCTCGGCGTGGCAAACAACCAGCTTACTGGATCGATTCCTTCGCTGACCGGGCTCTCTGCGCTGCGCACTGCACGTTTCGAGAACAATCAGCTCAGTGGGGCGCTGCCTGCAATCAGTGGATTGACAAAGTTGGAGTATCTCAACGTCGGTGCCAACCAACTTAGCGGAACCATTGCTGCGCTCTCGTCGCTGCCTGCGCTCCAGTACTACATCGCGCGCAACAATCAGTTGACCGGAACCATCCCCTCGATCAACTCGCTGACGACCTTGCAAGGTTTCTATGTCGATAACAATCAACTCACAGGCAGCATTACCGCGCTGACGGGATTAAGTTCGCTGCAAGTGTTCGATGCAAACACCAATCAGCTCACAGGTACGATACCGCCGCTAACAGGACTGAGCGCGCTGCGCTATTTCTACAGTTACAACAACCGGCTGAGCGGTGCGCTACCCACGATCAGTGGATTGAACGCGCTGCAGTATTTCGACGTTGCCGTAAATCGAATCACCGGTGCGTTGCCCCCGCCGCCAGCAAGTCTTGTCGCCGCAGGTTCGCGTTTGTGCCCCAATCAGTTGCCGCGAACGGCGAACAGCGCTTGGGATGCGGCTACAGGCGCTACGCCTTGGTTTACTGACTGTATTTGCCGCCTCGACGTAAACGGCGATGGCGTTTATTCGGCTGGCGTCGACGGTGTGATTCTCAACCGCTATTTCGCGGGTATGCGGGGATCAGGCTTGACCACAGGTTTCTCCCTCACCGGAGAGCGCACCACCGGCGCTCTGATTGAAGCCTACGTTGCCGGACAAGACTACGACGTGCGCGGCACTGTGCCATCAGCCCCCCTCGCCACTCGCGACAGCATAGTCATCACCCGTTTCCTGCGTGATCTGGCGGCAAACGCAATGATTAGCGGCACGCAAATTCCCGCCGAGGATGCCGCCGCGGTTCGCGCCCGCATTGCCGGGTGGTGTGGTCTTAATTAATTTACACGCGAACGTCTGTAGCGCAGCTGTTTATTCGTTTCGACTCAAAGCGTCCGGCAAGCAATGACGCGATTCTGACGTTCGGTGAGCGCAGAGATTAGTTCGACGGTTACAGGGTGACTGACCTCGCGCCGTCGCCTCAAAGGGAGAACGCATTTTGGAAACGCCCGCTCGCTCACGCCCTAGGCGAATCATCGGTTTGTTGCTGACGATGGCGCTCGCGGCACTGGGCACCCCACTGAGCAGCGCCCCCACCCCCGCCCCGATTCCAGCGCCCATACCGGTGCCCGCCCCCACCCCGGTGCCAGCCGCATCGCAAGCGTCGCTCGCCATCGCGCCGGTCGTGCGAGTGCTTCGCGATGATCGCGTGGCGACGATCGAGATGGACTACAACGCCGACAACCCCCAATATCAGTTCTGGAACATGACCGGTTCGCCGGATGACGATGCTGGCTTTCTAGTCGTCTGGTGGCCACAGACGCCACCCGCAGCGAGCAAGGCTTCGCGACTGCTCACCAATATGGATTCGCAAGGTATGTGTTTGAGCTACGACAGTCCGCTCGCGCGAGCAATTGAGGAAAGAAAGGTCGCGTCGTCGGTCGCCGCGAAGGTTGCAACCGGATTGAGTCTGCCCGCAGGCGCAAAATGGCTAGTGACGGCCAATCGTCGGGTTCAGGTGCAGCCGTTGGATAACGGTGTGCCGTACCAAGTTCGCGTGCAGCGTTTGAGCGCTCGCGGCAAGATCACCAGCAAAGCAACGCAAGTCGTGTTTAACGGCGGCGACCCCGCCCGCGTGAACGCACTGCGCGCGTCGATGACCCACTTCGACGACTTCAATCTGCCGTTGGGGGCCGCCGACGAGAAGAACTGGAACAGCGCTCAGACGGTGCCCACGGAGGAGCGATTCAATCTGTTTTTTGTCAACGACCAGTACCATGCCCATTCCCTCCAGGGCACCGTCCGCGAGTCCCTTAATCCAGGCGTTGGCGATAAATCCCAACTCTCGCAGCGTTTTCGTAAAAAGATTCGTATCGAGCCGAACGTGCGTCGACGAATCGTCTTCGACATGGACACGCCACGATCCAATCGCTCGGTGTGGTATCTCGATCTCAATCCGGTGCCTGTTGATCTGACCGGTCACTCCAGCTTTTTCGACCAAGAGGGCGATTTGGGACTGCCTGCGGGTGTCGTGCGGTTGAAAGCAGCTGGCGACGCTCTCAGTGTCAACATCATCGATGCGTGGGGTGCCTCACACACCGTTGCCAGTGTCGACATGGCGGCATTGGGTCGTGAGGCGGTGAGCAATGTGCGTCGAAGCTTCGACGTGCAGGTCGGCAACAACGGCATTCGGGTCGAAATCGACGGCAAAAAGATCATCGACGCGACTTTCGCCCCCTATACGTTGCCGTCGGCAGACAATGAGCTGTTGTGGGTCAACATTGGATACAACACGACCAAGGACAATGTCTACTACTACTTGCATCACTGGGACAACTTCGGTTTCGATGGACCGGTGGTCGATGCGCGCGAAGCACACAACTACGTCACTCGTATCCAGGGCACAGATTTACAGAAAGTGACCGGTCAATCGCCGCGCACATTTACAGTCAAGATACCCGACGACCTCCGCCCGAAGATCAGCGGGGCGGTAGCTGAGGCATGGCTGATCTATACGCTGCAACCCGCAGACTATTCTGCGCTGACCATCGCGCCCGGCGATTTCATCGAGTTCAATGGCGGCACCCGGCACACGATGCCGCCCAAATCTAACAATTCGTTAACTCCGTCGCTCTCCAATGACTGGGCGCAACCATTCACTCAGCGTGTCAAGCTCGGTGATTTGGTGATGGGCGGCAACTCACCGATGACGGTGGGCGACAACACCTTCAAGTTCAACGTACAGAGCGCTGGTGTACTCAATGTTCACGTCGAGGTGCTCTACCCGCCAGGAAGCGCACCGACGTACACGCCGCCCTCGGCTATCCATCACTTTCCCACGCACGCAGAGCTGCCGCGCATGGGCCCGCCCGTGCGCTTGCAGAGGATCGGCAATACTGACATCGGCTATGACCAGACGATGAGCTCCACGAGTCCTGTGCGCATTCCAGTGAGTGGCGTGGTGCCGATCAACGTTGAAGCAGGCAACAGCAGCTGGGCCGGTTGGGCGCCAGAGTGGATGAGGGTACCGGTCAACAGCGCAGAAGTATTTACGACGGGTGGCACCGCAGGCATTGCCAAGATCGAAGTGTTCCTGCGCAGAGTTGGCACAGGTACCGGCCCTGGAAACTTGGTGCTCTCGCTTGACACGGCCATTGACGCACCGGCACCGCAAGGCCGCTATCGACTGAGCTTCGATTCGCGTCCGTTCGCCAATGGCGACTATGAACTATTCGTGCAAGCCACCACGCCCTCGGGCTTGAAGCGCCACCCGAGCTATGGCGACGAGACGCATCACTTTGACTTCAGCGTGGTCTACGGGGCGTACTACCCGATGCCGATTCGCATTCAGAACTGACGCTTCGCCACAAATGCTCCGAAGGCAATGCACGCATTCTTCACTGCCTATCGGCGACTTGCGAAGGTCTGCCGATGACGATCAGAAGAGCGTGGTGAAGACATTTACGCGCTTGCCTCTTAACGTCATTGCCTGCGCTCTGATGTGTTTCGCTGTCGCCGCTTACA
>JANXNO010000408.1 GCA_025354075.1 Burkholderiales bacterium
AGCTTGTACTGCGGCGTCGGCTTCGCAAAGTCGGCATCGAACCCCGCATCGACGAACGTGTTGTAGCGCGTCACCGTCTCTTGCAAGTGGTGTGCGGGCATCGGGGTTCGTTGATGGGGCATAGCGATCGCAGCGGCGAGATCCTCGGGCGCGGGTGCGGTGAAGCTAATGTTGTTGCCGGTTGTCGGTGCCAGCAGCGGATGGGTGTGCGCGTCGTGATGCAACAGCACCTGCCACGACAGCGAGGATGCGGGCAGCGTGCCGTCTTCGGCATCAGTTGCCGTGGCCGAAAGCGTGATGCTGTCACCCACGCTGAACAGGTAGCCCGCAGCGGGTGCCGTGATCGTGACGATCGGTGCCGCATTACCAGCATGAACGATGGCCGCGACCGGCGACGAAAACGCGAAGTTGCTGTCGCGTGCTCTAACCGACGCGGTAAATACACCCGCCGTGAGGTAAGTTTTGTTGGTCGTCGCACTGCTGGACGTGGTGGTGGTGCCGTCGCCAAAATCCCAGAAGTAGGTCAGCGTGTCGCCATTGCCGTCACTGGCCACCGCGGTAAACGTCACGGCCAGAGGCAATGCGCCCGCTGCAGGATTGGCGGTAAACGACGATACCGAGGGCGCAGCATTACCGGCGGAGGTGTAACTGATCTTGCGGATTTGACCGCCCGCCGCGTAGGTCGTGTAGTAAAGCGCCTGGCCGCCGCCGTCCGGCCCGAAAGTCAACGAGGTGGCGCTGCTGCCACCCAGGCTGCTGGCGAAGCCGGTAGTTGCAGGCAGTGCGGCAGTCGGCGTGCCGTTAGTCGGGATTCGAAAGATGGCACCGCACACGTAGTCGGCCAGCAAATACGTGTCGTTGTATGCGGCAGGCCACACCCCGTTGGGGACGAACGCACCGCCGGTAATGGAGGCGCAGCCGGTCACGGTAGTACCCACCACGGCGGTGGGCAGTACCTGGCTATGCGTGTATTCGTAAACCGGATCGACCATGTTGGTGGGCGTTGGCGAGCACGCACCACTGCTGCTGTTGACGTGCCGTCCCTCACGGCAGTTCCAGCCGTAATCGGCACCGGCGACGCCCTCATCGACTTCTTCGTAAACGCCCTGCCCGACATCGTTGATGTAGAAGCGGGTGGCTGCAGCGTTGGGGTCCATCGCGAACCGAAACGGGTTGCGCAGCCCCCACGCGAAGGTCTCCTCGCAATGCTGGCCGACGGTCGTCGCACCCGTCACATTGCAGCGTCTCGCGCCGCCCGCAGCAAACGGATTGCCTGCGGGAATTCCGCCGTTACGATTGATCCGCAGGATCTTGCCGGTCAGCACGTGCTTGTCGCGCGACGCGTCATTGCCACCCGCAGATCCCGGACTGGCACCGGAATAGTCGGTACCGCCGTCGCCGACGCTGATGTAGAGCAAGCCGTCCTTGCCGAAATGCACGTCGCCCGCGTTGTGATTGGTGCCACGCGCGGGCATCCGATCGACCAGAACCAGTTCCGAGGCGGGAGTCACCACGTCCGCGTTAGCGACTGTGCCGAGCACGAATCGCGAGACGCGGTTCGCCTTGCGGTTGAACGCTGAATAGGTGCCGTCCGGTGTGCCATCAGCGGCATTGGCCGAGGTGTAATTGGGCGACGAACAATCGGAGCCATTGCGCGCCGTGTAATACAGGTAGATGTAGTGGTTGGTCGCAAACTCGGGGTCAACGGCGACACCCAGCAAGCCCTGTTCACCGCCGTTACAAATCTGTGGATTGCCGTTGGCCGTGGCCGACGCGTTGAAGCTGAGCGCGGGGGTGGCAACGAGCCCGGTGCTTTTGAAAATGCGCAAGGCACCGGATTGAGTGGTGATTAGCATGCGCCCGTCGGGGATGAACGCGATGGCGGTCGGTGCGCTAACCGTCGTCACCAGGCCGTCCGAGAAGCCCGCAGGCAACACTTGTGCGGCTAGCGGCGAGGCGAGTGCCAACGCGGTCAACAAAGCGACAGAATATTCGTTTAATTTCTTCATGGGCGCACGTTATGCCATTGGCATTGCACTGGCAAGAAAAATCAGCAGTTTACGGTCGTTTCTTGATATAGCTTTCTGTATTTCTTTCCATAACTTGTTGTTTTTCAGTTACTAATTTTCGATTATTCTATTAATCGACTTTATAACGAATGGCAATCTAAGCCCAATTTAAATATGCCTTTCATGAAAAAGCTGTTAAAAGGCACTGTAGCTAAAAACCCACTAAATGGACTGTCTCATCGTGAGCAACACCCACCCGACTTGTGTCGTCGCGAAACATCGCTACATTTAGAGCAGGCCACGGCCTAATGCAATGCGACGATCAAGAACCACTTCACCCTCCCCCTCCCCCTCCTGCTCCCTGCTAGAGGCCAGTGCTTGAGCGACCTTCAAGTGCCCGGCTCCTGCATTAGCGGCAGCTGCCCGTTTCCGGCGACTGCTTCGGCCCATCGCTCCCCTTCCCTCTTTTTCCTCCTCTGTCCGCAAGGAAACTCATGACGCAACCCAAGTCACGTGTCGTGTCGATCAATTCGCGCGCCACCAAATCGCGCACACCCAGCAAACTTTTCGTGCTCGACACCAATGTCATGATGCACGACCCGACCTCACTCTACCGATTCGAAGAGCACGACATCTTCCTGCCGATATGCACGCTGGAAGAGCTGGACAACAACAAAAAAGGCACGTTGGAAGTCAATCGAAACGCACGGCAAACGTCGCGTTTTCTCGATGACTTGATCGGCGCGTTCGAGAACGGCATCAAGGACGGCATTCCGTTGACCAAAGGCTCGCACGGGGCCGCCACCGGTCGTCTGTTCCTGCAAACCGAGCCGAACAGCGTGCAACTGCCTGCCTCATTTGCGCAAGGGAAAGCGGACAACGAAATCATCGCGGTGTGTCTGCATCTCAAAAAGAAGGAACCCAAGCGGCACATTACGCTGGTGTCAAAAGACATCAACATGCGGATTAAAGCGCGCGCGCTGGACGTTGATGCCGAGGACTACTTCAACGACAAAGTGTTGGAGGATTCGGAGCTGCTGTACACCGGCATTCAGGAGCTGCCCGCTGACTTCTGGGAGAAGCACGGCAAGGGCGTCGAGAGCTGGCAGCAGGGCGGTGCCACGTTCTACAAGATTACCGGCCCGATGGTGCCGAAACTGCTGGTTAACGAACTGGTGTTCACCGAGGTCGATACCCCGTTTTACGCGCGCGTCATTTCGATTGAAGGCAAGAGCGCCACACTGCAAACACTGCGCGACTACGGGCATCACAAGAATGCGGTGTGGGGCATCACGGCACGCAACCGTGAGCAGAATTTCGCGCTCAATCTGTTGATGAATCCGGATATTGATTTCGTGACCTTGCTAGGGCAGGCGGGCACCGGCAAGACCTTGCTGACGCTCGCGGCGGGGTTGCATCTCACACTCGATCAAAAAATTTACAACGAAATCATCATGACCCGCGTCACGGTACCGGTGGGTGAGGACATTGGTTTTTTGCCAGGTACCGAAGAAGAAAAAATGACGCCGTGGATGGGCGCGCTGGAAGACAATCTTGAGGTGCTGATGGGCGCTGACAATGATGCTGGCGAATGGGGCCGCGCTGCCAGCAACGACCTGATCCGCTCGCGCGTCAAAGTGAAGAGTTTGAACTTCATGCGCGGCCGCACCTTTCTGAACAAGCTGCTGATCATTGACGAGGCACAAAACCTGACGCCAAAGCAGATGAAGACGCTCATCACCCGTGCCGGCCCTGGCACCAAGGTCGTCTGTCTCGGCAACATCGCGCAGATCGACACACCGTACCTTTCTGAAGGATCGTCGGGCCTGACCTACGTGGTGGATCGCTTCAAGGGCTGGTCACACGGTGGGCACGTCACACTTCAACGCGGCGAACGATCACGAT
Source organism: Burkholderiales bacterium (assembly GCA_025354075.1). GTDB lineage: Bacteria > Pseudomonadota > Gammaproteobacteria > Burkholderiales > Casimicrobiaceae > Casimicrobium. Next base: position 3,915 of record JANXNO010000408.1, read on the forward strand.
TAGCGGATTACGCAGCAGAAATTCTTTGAACGACTTTGAACCAAAGCCGGCTGCGCGCCCGGCGCACGTCATACACTGAGCCCGTTGTAACAATGAGGTTTACTGTGTACAAAGCATTTTTCGCTGCGTCGTTCGCGGCCTCGCTACTGGCATCGGGCGCGGCTTTCGCGCAGTTCCCGGATCGCCAGATCAACTACATCATCCCGTTTGTGCCCGGTGGCGAGAGCGACATCGCGGCTCGCTTGCAGGGCAAGGTTGCCGCGAAGCTGACCGGAAAGGATTTTGTGGTGCAGAACAAAGCTGGTGCCGGCGGCGCGCTCGCCTGGGGCCAGTTGAACAGCATGCCGGGCGATGGCTACACCATCGTCGGCAGCAATTTGCCACACCTGATTCTGCAGCCGCTTGAAGGCCAGGTGCAATACAAAACCGACGACATCACCAGCGTGTTTTTCTTCCACTACACGCCGGACGCGTTGGTCGTAGCGGCCGATTCGCCGTACAAAACATTTGCTGATCTGGTGGCTGCGGCCAAGGCCGATCCTGGCAAGATCACGATTGCAGGCAGCGGTACCAATTCGGCCAATCACATGGCGTTTCAGCGCATGGAGGTGCAGGGCAAACTGAAGATGACCTACATCCCGTTCAAAGGCACCGGTGACCTGTCAACAGCGGTACTCGGCAAGCATGTGGACGCCGCCATGACCTACCCGACCTATGCCATTTCGAACAAAGAAAAGACGCGCATGCTGGCTGTTGCCACGCCAGCACGTATGCCGCAGTTTCCGAATACGCCCACGTTCAAGGAACTGGGCTACGACTGGGTCGACGGCGCCTATCGCGGCGTCGCGGTGCCAAAATCAACGCCTGAAGCCGTTCGCAAACAAATCTCCGACCTGTTCCTGAAAATCAACAGCGATCCGGAGCACCGCAAACAGATGACAGACGCGGGATACGAGCAGGTGGACGTAACCTATGAGCAGATGCCAGAGTTCATGAAAAAACGCACCGCTGAGACGATGCCGCTGGCCAGACAGATGGGGCTGGTGAAGTAAGCAAAGGCGACTACCAGCCTGTGTTTTTTGCAGCCTGACGAGAGTTCTGCAGTTGACAGCTTTTTCTCTTCAGGCCTGTTTTAACGGGGGATGGCGTCCGTTTTCGCTGCAACTCAACGTATTGCGATTTGAGGCGGCAGCCGCACGAAAACGGCGCTTTCAGGAAATAGCCGTAACGACAGCAGGCCTCCAAGCATTGATCTAAGCGACCTGAACCACGCCGTGCTCAGGTACTGTTGTCACTGCGGCGGCAAAGTCTTTGCTACGTGTCATCTGCCCCTTGATCCAGTCCACCAGCGGTTGCCAGGCTTCGAGCTGCTGCTCGGTTCGGGTGCGTGGCAAATCGTAAATCGACATGCCGTCACGCGCGCATTGCGGATACAACACACTGTCTGGCACGAACATCACCACGGGCAATCCGCTACGCTGGAAAAAGCTGTTCAGCTCCTGGGCCATGCGCGTGCGGCTGTCGGTTCGGCTACCGACCAGACCAATGGCCACTTTGCCCGACTGCACGTTCGTATCCTGATGCAGTTTGATCAAAAATTTTGCCGTCGCCTCAATGTCAAACACTGACGGATTGACCGGCACCAACACAAAATTTGCGCGCGACAACAAATAGGTGCGGTCAGCGCGACGCAGTCGCGCGTGGGTGTCTATGATCATCCATTGTGGACCAAATTGGCGTAGCTCTTCCATATCCGTGTCCTCGTTCCAGGACATGATTTTTGGAAGCAATGCTGGCCGCCGTGCCAACCAGTTGGTAGCGGACTGCTGCTTGTCGAGATCCATGATCACGACCCGTTGACGGGTCGACGCCAACATCCCTGCGAGATTGGTGCTCAGGGTGGACTTTCCCGCCCCGCCTTTGGGATTGGCAACAAGTATTGTGTACATCGGAGGAGTTTACCGTTCTGCAGACACGTCTGTACTGACGATCAAGCCTTGCCAGATGTGTCGGCATGTTCGGCCTTGGCAGTAACCAGTGTTTGCAGCCAGTGCAGCACGGGCGGCCAATCGGCCCACGCCTCTTCAGCACGTGAACGCGGCTGGTCAAAGATCGACAACCCGTCGCGAGCGGCATGCACGTAGAGCTGGGAATCGCGAATGTGGCACAGCACATCCAGCGACAACGGCGCGAGAAATTCATCGAGATCGGCCGCAGCAACGGTGCGGCCGTCTACTTTTGAGCCAATCACTGCCAGCGGTCGCCGCCCCTCTTTAATTGGCTTGAGGGCCGTCAACTCGTTAAGGAAATCAGCGGTTGCCTCAAAGTCAAACGCCGACGTGGCGACCGGCACCAGCACCGCGTCGGCCAGTTTCACAAAGGCTTGAAGCTGCGCGCCATGCACGCCCGCCGGCGCGTCAACGATGAGCCACTGCGGTGCGTAGTCGCGAATGATGTGCGGGTTGGTTTCAGGCAATGCACCGCGAATTTCCGGGAACCCTCGCGGACGACGAGCCAGCCACCGCGCAGCGGAACGCTGTCGATCCATGTCAAGAATCACCACGCGTTGCCGTTTGCCTGCCAGATAGCCCGCCAGATTGGTCGCGATAGTCGTTTTGCCCGCGCCACCCTTTGGATTCGCCACAAGAACCGTGAACATCACGCCTTTCCCCTTTCGCCCCGACATCAGCCCAGTGCTGACCCTGAGCACCGCAGTATAGGGCAGGGAAACGCCTGTAAATGCGGTTTCCGCGCCTGATGCGTCGGCAAAGGCACGCTAGGGGCGGCCAATCGCCCGGCGCATAAATGTCTCAAGCCGGGTATAAAACTCCACGCGATTTTCAAGCTTGTTGAACCCGTGCCCCTCCTCGGTCTTGACCATCCACTCCACCGGTTTACCGAGCCGTTCCAGCGCGTCGCGCATCCGTTCACCGTGAATGATGGGCACGCGACGATCTTCGCCGCCATACGCCATGAACACTGGCACCTTAATTTTGTCGGCGTTTTGCGCCGGAGAGGTCGCGCGCAATTGCGCCTTGTCGCGATCAGGGTCGCCCACTATCACCGGCAGCAAATAGCGCTGAAAGTCGCTGTCGCTGATGTCCGACCAGGTCACCGAATGAAAGAGCTGCAGGTCCGTGATCCCCGCATAATTTGCCGCGCATTGAAACTGCTCGGGCGTACGCACCAACGCCTGCATGGCGGCATATCCGCCGTAGCTCGCGCCATAAATGCACACCCGTTTCGGGTCCGCGATACCCTGCTTCACCGCCCAGGCGACTGTGTCCGTCAAGTCATCCTGCATGGCGAGGCCCCACTGTTTGTAGCTCGCCAGCTGGTGCTTGAGACCGAGGCCGGTGGTGCCCCGAAAATTGGGCTGGATCACGGCATAACCACGCGACGCGAAATACTGCGCCTCGGCGTCCCAGCCCCAGCTGTAGGCAGGCACCCAGGGACCACCATGCGCAATCAAGATCAGCGGCAGGTTTTTTCCACTCGCCTGCTTCGGCAAGGTCAGCAACGCCGACAGCGGCAAATCATCACGCGCGAAAAATTTGACGATGCGTGATTCCGCCATTTGCGCAGGCTTCAGCCACGGGCGCGAATCGATCAAAAACTCCAGCTTGCGCGCCCGAAAGTCATACAGATACACCGTGCCCGGATTGTGATCAGTGTACGAGCGCACCAACATCCTTTTGCCCTGCTCCGGTGGCACAAATACGTTAACCGCATTCGGCAAGCCCTGATCAATCTGGCGCTGCAACTCGGCCCACGTGTCGTCGAACCAGATCATCGTCTGACGTTCGCCCACGTAGCTCGCGCCAACGAGTTTTTTAGCGACCGGATCAAACACCGGCTGCCCCATGTCGTAGTCGTCGCGAGCGGCTAGCACCTGCTGCGTTTGGCCGCGCTCATTGAGGCGCAGCAAGGCTGACGTCAAGCGCGAATTTTGCAGCGTTACGGGCGTTCGATCACGCAATCCAAAACCAATGATGCTGCCGTCGTAACCGACCGCAGAAACCCACGACGCAGGTTCGCGAAAATCGCCGTCGAACCACTTAACCCATGGCGCTTTATCGTCTCGTCGATAAAATATTTTTGCTTGCGTACCCTTGCTGGAATACGCTGCGCGCGGCGCCCCATCACGATCCAGCGCCCACGCCTGCACATCACCCGGATTGTCGTAGCTCAGGAGCGTTTTGCGTGCGGTTCGCGTGTTCAAACGATACACATCACTGCTGTCAAAATCGCGCTCGTTGGCCGCAACAATAATGTCGTCCCCCCCATCGGGCAATGTGGCCATCACCCGCGTGTAACGGGGGCGCACGATGAGCGAACGGCCGTCTCCGATAGGTAATGCCAGCCGCCGCGATTCACTGCCGTCCCGATCAACGGCAAACAGGCCGCCCGTCCGCCACGGACTGACAGTACCCGCTGCATCAAACACGTTACCGGTGACGAATGCCAGACGGGATGAGCTCACCCAGTAGTGTTCGACAATGTCCGCATCGGCCAGCGTCGCCACCATTTTTGAGGTGCGCTTGTCGATGTCAATGACGGCGAGCCCGAGACGATTGCCGCTACGCGCCAGAAATGCAAGGTAGTTGCCATCGGGCGATAGCGTTGGACGTAGCACATCCGGCAAGCGGAAAAAATCTTGCACTGGAATATTTGCTGGCGATGTCTGCTGTGCTGCGCTTGCAGATTGTGCATGCGTGGCACCACTGCCACAGCACGCCAACACCAGCAGAAACACCCTGAGAAACCGAATCGTCATAGCCAAGTGTCGCTGAGCCCAGGTGCACCTCGACCGGGCGGGCTGCGCTTTGCGACGAATGACGACCGCAACGGATGAACGACGAATCCTGCTCGTGCGCCGACGCTACATTTGTTTGAACAGATGGAAAAAATGGCGGCTGACGTTGATTTTTTCGTTGCACCCACGCAGCACCAGCGAGTGTTTTTCGATGCCATCCCGGGTAATTTTGCTGATGCGCTGCACGTTGACAATGGCGCCACGATGTACCTGCCAGAACACGTCCGGATCGAGCCCGTTTACCAGCTCTTTCAGCGGTGTTCGGATGAGTACATCTTCTTTTTCAGTCACCACGCGGGTGTATTTGGTGTCTGACTGAAAGAAGATGACGTCGTCCACCGGAAACATCTTCACGTCCTGGCCCACCAGCGCCTTGATCCAGCGCAGCCGTTCTCCGCTGCGCGGCTGGTGACTGTTAAAAAGGTGCATCATCGGCGTCAAGTCTTCGGGCGGAACATCCACCGTACTGCGCAACCGGGCGAGCGTTACCGCGAGGCGATCTTCTTCGATGGGTTTGAGCAAATAATCAACCACGCCACGCTCAAATGCCTCAATCGCAAACTGGTCGTAAGCCGTGCATAAAACGATTTTTGCCCGATCACCAATCTCGCTTGCCACGTCAAGTCCCGACAGTAGCGGCATGCGAATATCTAAAAAGCATACGTCAGGTTTTGTATCCAGAAACTTGTCTAGCGCATCCTGACCGTTCACCGCTTCAGCGACCACTTCAAAATGCTCGCCATGCAGCGCTAACAGGTCGCGCATACGGTCACGCATCAACGGCTCGTCGTCAGCAAACAGACAGCGAATTTTTTCGGATTGTTTGTCAATCATCGTTTTGCTCCGTCACTGTGTCGGGATTCAGCGGCAGCGTCAAAGTTGCGATGCAGCCAACGGGTGAATTTTGCTGCAAGCGTACCTTCGCTGCATCGCCGTAAATCGCCTGCAACCGCTGCGCAATATTTGACAACCCCATACCGCCGCCAATTTCCGTGTCACGGGCTGCGAGTAGGCCCATGCCAGTATCGGTCACGGTGACCACCAGCGCGTCGCCATTGATGGCTGCGCTGACATCAATGCGCCCACCGTTCGGCGCGGGCTCAATACCGTGCTTAATCGCATTTTCCACCAGCGTCATGACCAGCGCGGGCGGCAGGTTCACCGCTTCCACATCGGGGGGCGCATTCACGGCAAAGGCGAGCCGATCACCCATGCGGGTTTGCATGATCGCCAGGTAGGACGCGATCTGTTCAAACTCGTGTTTAAGCGGCGCTTTATCGTCGCGCATCAGCGGAATGGAGGTTCGCAGAAAACGAACCAGATGGCCAATTAATTTTGCGGCATCGGGCGCGCCTTTTTGCGCAAGCTGCTGCGCAGACGCCAGCGTATTAAATAAAAAATGCGGTTCAATCTGCGCCTGCAATACGCGCAAACGGGTTTCCACAAGCTGACGCGACACATCGCTCCGTTGCTTCTCGGTCGTGAGCCGGCGATTGACCACGGCCACGTGTTGTGCGCGCAAATACACGATGGCACCGACCACGGCTGCATACAGCAAACCTGCGGACAGGCCCGCGACGAGCGCGCCTTGAAAGCGCAAATAGAACGTCTGCCTTAGATCATTGCCGTAATAGCGATCCATCGCGGCACCGATCAGAATCGCCATGAATACCGCAGCAATAGGCGCAAGCACCGCGATGTGAATCAACTTGCGCGCCAGACTCGCGTTCGGCGAAAACACCGGAATGATCGCGAGGCCCAGCAAGAAGAACAACACATTGAGCGCGGGCCACGCTTCGAAAAATGCGATGTCGGGCACCAGCCACGCAGCCAATGCGGCGAGTGCGAAGGCGGCGGGCACTGACAGAAATAACCAGCGCCAGTGCGGCGACAGCACGCCGCTGAACTGGACGTGGGAATCTGTCTCGGACGACATCGGTTTCGTCTCTAGAAAATCTGTTTGCCCACCCACCAGGCCAACGCAGCAACAAACGCTGATGCTGGAATCGTCAATATCCACGCCCACACAATGTTGCCGGCGATGCCCCAGCGGACGGCGGACAATTTGCGTGCAGCACCCACCCCGACAATCGCGCCAGTGATGGTGTGGGTGGTTGACACAGGGATACCAAAGACCGATGAAACAAACAGCGTTATGGCACCGCCGGTTTCGGCGCAAAAACCACCCACCGGTTTCAGCTTGGTGATTTTTTGACCCATCGTTTTAACGATACGCCAGCCGCCAAACAAAGTGCCCAACGAAATCGCGGTGTAGCAGGAAATCACCACCCAGTATGGCAGCGTTTTTACGTCGGTCGTGGCATGCCCGGCAATGATCAACAACAGCCAGATGATGCCCATCGTCTTTTGCGCATCATTGCTGCCATGGCCCAGGCAATACAAGCCGCAGGAGACGAGTTGACCACGACGAAACCACTTGTCAACCCGCCCCGGTGTTGAACGACGAAACACCCACGACACCAGCAACAGCAGCAGCGCTCCGAGCGCGAAACCCATCAACGGCGCAACCAGAATAAACGCCACAGTCTTGGTGATGCCTGAGCTCACCAGCGCGCCGGTGCCCGCTTTGGCTACTGTCGCACCGATCATGCCGCCGATCAGCGCATGCGAGGACGACGACGGAATGCCGTAGTACCAGGTGATGATGTTCCAGCTGATCGCGCCGACCAGCGCGCCAAAGATCACGTGCGTGTCGACTACGGCTGGATTGACCATGCCCTTTCCGATGGTCGCAGCCACACTGAGCCCAAACACAAACAGCGCGAGAAAGTTGAAACACGCCGCCCACAACACCGCCTGGCCGGGTCGCAAAACGCCGGTGGAAACGATGGTGGCGATAGCGTTGGCGGCATCATGAAATCCATTCATGAAGTCGAAGCCGAGCGCGAGCACGACAAGCAGGACGATGACCCAGAGGGTGACAGCAGTTGGTTCCATGGCCGATCAGCAGCGCTAACGCTTACGCGTTTTCGATGACGATACCCTGCATGACGTTGGCCACGTCCTCGCAGCGATCGGTCACCGTCTCCAGCAGCTCATAAATTGCTTTGAGCTTGATCAGCTGCACCGCATCGCGTTCGGTACGGAACAACTTCGAGATGGCACCGCGCATGACGCGGTCTGCGTCCGATTCGAGGCGATCAATCTCTTCGCAAATTTTCAGAATGGCAGCGGCGTTGTCCATGTTGGACACCAGCGCCACGCCGGACTTGACGCGTTCGCAGCATTGCAGGCAAATTTCCGCCAGCTGCTTGGCCTCGGGTGTGATGCTTTTGATGTCATACAGCGAGACCGATTCCGCAGCATCCTGCATCAAGTCGAGCACATCATCCATGTTCGAGATGAGCTGGTGAATTTCTTCCCGGTCGAGCGGG
>JANXNO010000653.1 GCA_025354075.1 Burkholderiales bacterium
GGCGTCGATATCGAGCTTATTCGCCGTGTGTTACCTGGACTTGAAGCGTGGCTGCGTCATGTGTTCACCGTCATGGGCGGATTCATGATGGGAATGGGATTTCTCATGTTCAGTTTTTTGAGTTCCGACAAGCCGCCGCGTAAACGAGAATCGCTCTACCTCCTGGGACTAACGGGCGCAATAAGCGTGGGCACGATGAGCTGGGTCAACTTCGCTCTCGACTCCGCATTCAAGTGGGTTTTACTGCTGCCTGTGCTGTTCTGGCTGGTTGGGCTAATCGGCTGCATCGGACTACAGCGACAGCAGAAAAGTCTCGCCAATGGGCCCCTTCTCTGATGGCTGACCGTGGCGATCAACGAGAACTATTGGCGAGTGTCGCGCAAGGTTGAATACAAACCACGGCCGCGCGCCATCAAACGCGTCAAACCAAGCATTGCATCCGTAAACGGCGTGGCGACACCGACCTTTTGTCCAATCTCGCGAACCGAAGCGACCAGCGCATCAAGCTCGATACGTTTGTCCGCTTCAACGTCCTGAAGCATCGAGGTTTTCATAGCGCCGAGCTTGCGCGTGACGTCGTGTCGCGCCTCAGGTGTTTGACCAATGGGGATGCCGATCTTGTTGCCAATCGCTTGCGCTTCGCGCATGACGGCTGAACAAAATTCGCGCGTGAGTTCGTCATCGAGAATCTTGTCGGTCGTCGCGCCAGTGAGCGCCGAGACCGGGTTCATCGTCATGTTGCCCCAGAGCTTGAACCAGACATCGCGCTGAATATCGTCGCTCGACTCAGGCTCGAAACCAGCGGTCACGAGCATTTCGTGCAGCGCGTTGAGTCGCGCCGATGCGCCACCACCGGGCTCGCCAATGATCAGGCGTTGCCCCATCTTGTGGCGAATGATTCCGGGCGAATCAACGCTGCATGCGGCGTGCACGACGCACCCGATCACGTTGCGCGCCGGGACGCTCGAGGCGATGTCACCGGTTGCGTCGATGCTCGCGAGTTGCGTCCCCGTCAACGGTCGATCCGCGCGATCAAAAAACCACCACGGCACGCCGTTCATTGCGGTCAGGACGATGGTGCTCGCTCCGATCAGCGACTTCACCGAGACCGCTGCATCACGCAGGCCCGGCGCTTTTACTGCGATGATCAGCAGGTCTGGCGTTTCGAGTTCAGCGGCGTTCGCGGCGGCAGCTACGGCCACCCCCGTCGTCGCGCCGCCTGCAACCAGCTGCAAGCCATTCTTCTGAATCGCATCCAGTGTCGCGCCGCGAGCAAGCACGCTCACGGCGTGACCGGCCTGCGCGAGCTTCACGCCCATCCAGCCACCAATAGCGCCCGCTCCGACCACGCAAACCTTCATCGCTTGATCCTGCTGCTATTCAAACTAAAAATCAATGCGGTCCAAGGGCGCGTCACATTAAGCAATCCAATATGCGCTGAGCCGCTATTTGCGCCGCTGCGCAGTGAGAAATTCGCGCCGCTCACAACGGCAACCCCTTACCCGGATTCATGATTCCCTGCGGATCGAGCGCTTGCTTGATCGCGCGCATCATGTTGAGTTCCACAGACGATTTGTAGCGCGCCGCCTCGCCACGGCGCAGTACCCCCAGGCCATGCTCCGCCGATACCGAGCCACCGTGCGCATGCACTGCGTCATGGGTGATGCGATTGATCGCGCCTTCAATGGTGGCGAAATCCTCACCGACAGTTCCCTTCGGTGGCGACACGTTGTAATGCAAATTGCCGTCCCCCAAATGCCCAAACACAATCATTCGCACACCGGGAAAGTACCTCGCGATTTCGGCGTTGGTACTGGACACGAAATCTGCCGTGCGCGAGATTGGCACGGCGATGTCGTGCTTGATATTTTTGCCCGCCCGCTGCTGCGCCTCGGTCATGTGATCACGCAGGCTCCAGAACTCGGCCGATTGCGTGAGGTTCGCGGCGATCGCAGCATCCGTCACGAGGCCTGATTCGAACGCCGATTCGAGTAGCGCTTCCAGCGCGGCGCGACCATTAGCTTCGCTTTCACCGTCAGAAAGTTCGATCAACACGGCATGGGTGTTGCGCGTTGAAAGCGGCCAGCGTAAATGTGGCAATTGCTCACCCAACAGCTCGATGCAGGGCGGCGTAAGCGCCTCGAAGGCCGTGAGCCGCGCGCCCAGTTTGTTTTGCGCCTGCTCGAGCAGTCGCAGGCCGTCATGCAAGTCTTTGACCGCTGCCCAAGCGGTGATTTTGGCGGCGGGTAATGGAAATACTTTGAGCGTCGCTGCGGTGATCACACCGAGCGTACCCTCTGCACCGATGAACAGATCGCGCAAATCGTAACCCGTGTTGTCCTTGCGAAGACCGCGCAGTCCGTTCCAGATTTCGCCTTGAGCCGTAACCACTTCAATGCCCAGACAAAGCTCGCGCGCGTTGCCATAGCGCAGAACCCCGACGCCGCCCGCGTTACTCGAAAGATTGCCGCCGATCATGCACGAGCCTTCCGCGCCGAGCGAGAGCGGAAACAACTTTCCATTTTCACGCGCCAGCTCCTGCACGGTTTGCAGAATGCAGCCCGCTTCCACGGTGATCGTGTTGTTCGGCAAATCGACGTCGCGCACTTGGTTCATACGCGCCAGCGAAAGCACTAGCGCTGTTCCGGACTCGTCCGGCACCGATGCACCTGACATCCCTGTGTTGCCCCCCTGCGGCACGACAGGTACGTTGTTCGCGACGCACCAGCGAACGACTGCCGCCACGTCTTCCGTGGTATCGGGCTGCGCCACTGCTATCGCCGTGCCAAACCAGCGTTTGCGCCAGTCGGTGGTGAACGGCTGCATGTCGGTAGCGTCGGTAATTAGCTTCCCGCTGAAGACGGCGCGCAGGTCCTGCATAAGTTGTCCGATCATGCGTCAGCTGAAAAACCAATCGCCTTCACCAGTGCTGCCCAGCGGTCCGTGTCCGCCTTGAGCATCGCCGCGAGCTCAGCGGGTGATGATGATTGCGCCTCGAGACCGAACGTGGCCAAGCCATCAGTGAATTCTTTGGATGCAATCGCCTCGCGACACGCCGCGTTCATTTTTTGCACCACATCGGCGGGCGTTTTTGCTACGGTGTAGAGGCCGAACCACTCGCTGAACGCGAAGTCTTTCAAACCCTGTTCGGTGTAGGTTGCAATGGTTGGTGCGAACTTGTTGCGTTTCGCGCCGGAGGTGGCCAGCAAACGCGCTTTGCCGCCCGCGACGTGTTGCAGGATATCGCCGACTGGAGCGGACACGGCGGTGAGGTTGCCGCCGATCATTTCGAGAAGCGCGGGCTGCGAGCCGCGATACGGCGCATGTTTGAAATCAACGCCAGTCGCGCGCCCAAGCAACGCACCGATGAAATGCGGCACCGATCCCGCAGCAGGCGAGCCAAAGTTCGCCATGTTCGGATGGGCCTTGCACCACGTCACAAATTCGTTCACATTGGTCACGTTCGCGGGCACACCGGGGCCGACTGCAAAACCAAAATCGAACACGGCCGCGAGTGAAACCGGCATCACATCATTGATCGGATCGTACGACAGCTTTTTGTAGATGTGCGGATAGATGCCGAGCATCGACATCGGTGTTTGCATCAGCGTTGTACCGTCAGGCGTCAAGGTTTTCATCGACTGAATCACGATCTGTCCGCCCGCGCCGGTGCGATTCTCGACCAGCGTGTTCTTTGCGTACGTCCCGCGCAGCTTCTCAGCCAGACGACGGCAAGTGGTGTCCGATGTACCGCCGGGCGGGAAGCCGGTCACCACTTTCAAGGTGTCGATGGCTTGCGCCTCCGCGCGCAGCGCAAAACCCATGGACGAAAGCAAAGCCAGAGCCACACTATTTTGCACAAATTCACGACGATTGATGGACATGGTGTCTCCTTAAAGTGGCTTTTCTTAGGGTAGCGTCGGTAGCGCTACGATCCGCATTAGGTTAATATGTTAACTATATTAAGGATTCGCTGCAAGCGGTGTGATCATATTCAAATCAGGTGCCCGCAAATGATCGGCGATACAGCTCAGAACGTCAATGGCAACGTCAATGGCAATTGCGTGGCAGGCGACGCGGTGAGCACCCATCGTCGGCATCTGGCGCTAGAACTCCTCGCCACGCGCGAGCGATTTATGCAGCATTTCCGGCCGGTACTGACGAAACACGACGTGACGGAGCAGCAGTGGCGCGTGATACGGGCGCTTGCCGCGAACGGCGGCATGGAGCCTGGCGAAATCACCAAGCGGTGCGTCATCCTCAAACCCAGTCTCACCGGCATCTTGAGTCGCATGGAAGAGCTCGGCTGGATCAAGCGGCAGGCTCACGCGGATGATCTTCGGCGCAGCGTGGTGCGTCTGACCGTCAGCGGAAATACCCTTCACCGCAAAATTGGTCGCGAGGTTGAGGCCACGCACACGAACATTGTCAACTCACTGGGTGAGCATGAATTCGCAGCGCTGCACGCGGCGCTGGATCGGTTTAATGCGGGGTTGGATCGGTTGGGGTCGCCACCGAGCTAAGGCGGATACCCTAAGCTCCATTCGCGCTGAGCCTGTCGAAGGGTTTTATCCACCGCGAGCATCGTCAGGCCAGACGTCTTGGATAAAGCCAGCCGAGAACCTTCGGGCTCCGACAAAAGTCGGCCCAAAAAAATGGTGCGGTGGAGACAGTGTATTTCGTATAGAGGTGCTCTACGGAAGCACATGCATTTTGATAATTTTTTAATATCTAATAGGCATCGCGAGATAAACTCGCAGCATATTTTTTATGCCGCCTTGTGAGTATTTCGTTGACGACTTCTTATCTATATACCTTTGGCTATGAAGGACTCGATATCGATACATTCATAGCTCGCCTGATTCAAGCTGACGTCAGGACTGTCATTGACGTGCGGGAGCTGCCTCTATCTCGGAAAAAAGGTTTCTCGAAAAATGTTCTACGCGAGCACCTGGCTGCTACAAACATAGGGTATTTTCACGCTCCTCCACTTGGTTGCCCGAAAGAAATTCGAGATCGATATCGTGAAAACGGCGACTGGAACGAATACACGCGCGATTTCATGAGGCACCTTAGAGATCAGGATGCAACTGTGCGCGATCTGGCAAAGATATCGCGTTCGACGACTGCATGCCTGATCTGCTTCGAAGCAGACTACACGATGTGCCATCGCAGCTATGTAGCTAGAGCTGTACATCGCGCCGGCGCGCCATGCGTGAAGCACCTTACGGCTAAAACAGAGTTCCTTGATCAAACCCTTCGCGTGGCCGCTTAGGCGGATACAGAACGCTGACAATGAGCCACTGATTCGGGAATCGGTGAATCGTGCCCATGAGAAACAAAATATCCTTCGCCGCAAATTCGGTGAGATAGCGCTGCTTAAACTTGGCCTGCCAGTCCGATTGTCGGTGAATATTCCAGTACAACGCGCCAGCCTCCCAGTCGACCAATTTGTGCACGTAAACCGTCGTACTTCCTTCAGCGGAACATTCGTACCGATAGTGAAAATCAAACGGCAGCTTTTTGAGCAGTTTCAGGGAACGTTGCTCCGCGTCCTCGTCAAACAAAGAACCCTGATTCTGCGCCTGCATTAGCTTGGCTACTTCATCCTCAGTCCATTCGGCTGATTTGGCCTTGGATATCTGCAAGTCAAGCAGCGAAGAAGGGCGCAAAAGCCCTAGCGTAATCTGACGTGTTTGTCTGGCAACTTCCAGTGCCTTGAAATCGTCAAAAATCTCGACTGAAGCAATAGCCAAGCGCCTCGCTTCCCATGCGCTCTTGGTTGCCAGTGGCTGGCCTTGAGTTTCAATAGTATCCACCGATATCCGAAAACTTTCGGGACGATGATCTTCTGTAGCCTTGCGCACGCGAGCACTAATCCACTGCCACTTCTTAAATTGCTGATCATCGGTAACAAGGCGAAACGGCACCGGGAACAGTCGGATAAGTTGCCCCGACTCGTCCATGCCAGCAACGCAAGATGTCTCAACGTGCTTGGTGCTAGGAGATGGGTAGGTTTTGCACAGAATCAGAATGCGTTTGTGTTCGGCTGCCATGGTTTCTCCCTTGGATCGAAGTGTACTGGGGCATCGCCGATGAGGTAAGCAAACGAATGCGAGTTGACCTGCTCCAGCAATAGGTGATCGCCAAGCTGGGGCACTTTATGCTGGCCAGTACTTTGGCGCACTGCTCCGCTAGTAACATCAGCCACAACGCAATTTAGTTACGAAGCTAATCATGTTGACTTTCCCCGACTCCCGAGAAACACGTACCTCCGCCGTGCGCGAAGCCGACCTTTTCTCGCGTCTGAGTGAGCAAATCGCCCACGCCAAAGCCGCAACCACTGCGTTCGCGGAATCATTGGCAAACATTGATCCAGCGAGCGTGAACACGCGCGCCGCGCTCGCAAAACTACCCGTAATTCGCAAGAGCGAATTGCTTGAGCATCAGCAGGCGTCGCGCGCGGCGAAAGGCGATCCGTTTGGTGGTTTTTCTGCGTTGGGGTTTGCTGGATGGAACGCGCACGCGGCTAAAGCGGCGCGCGTGTTCGCCTCACCCGGTCCGATTTATGAGCCTGAGGGTCACGGTTCGACCGCCTACGCTCGCACGGCGCGAGCGCTTTACGCGGCGGGCTTTCGCGCCGGTGACTTGGTGCACAACTCGTTCAGCTATCACATGACGCCGGGCGGCTGGATCATGGACGCGGGTGCGATGGCGCTGGGTTGCACAGTGTTTCCGGCGGGCGTGGGCAACACGGAGCAGCAAATCGCGGCGATGCACGATTTGCAACCGACGGCGTACACCGGCACGCCCTCGTTTTTGCGCATTTTGCTGGAGAAAGCGGACGAGCTGGGCACGCCGATTACGTCGTTGAAACGCGCGTCGGTTTCAGGGGAATATTTTCCGCCGCAGTTGCGTGAATCATTGAAGGCGCGCGGCATTGTTGGCACACAAACCTACGCCACCGCCGACCTCGGACTCGTTGCATACGAAGCGCCGGACGCGACTGGAAAGGTGTCAGGCATGGTGATTGACGAGGAATTGATCGTTGAGATCGTGCGGCCCGGCACCGGCGATCCAGTGCCCGAGGGCGAAGTTGGCGAGATCGTGGTGACGACGTTCAATCCAGACTATCCGTTGATCCGTTTTGGCACCGGCGATTTGTCTGCTGTATTGCCCGGCCCTTGCCCAACGGGTCGCACCAACATGCGCATCAAGGGCTGGATGGGGCGCGCCGATCAGACGGCGAAAGTGAAGGGCATGTTCGTGCATCCGTCGCAGGTGGATGCGGTGGCGAAGCGCTTTCCAGAGCTCGGCCGCGTGCGCCTCGTCATAGCCAATCCTGATCAGAAAGATGCGATGACACTGCACGCTGAATGTGCATCGGCAAACGAGGCTCTCCAGGCCAAAATTGCGTCAGCACTACGTGACGTAACGAAGCTTGGCGGCGACGTGGCTTTTGCTGCGCGCGGATCGTTGGCGAATGACGGAAAAGTCATTGACGACGCACGCAAATTTGACGTTTAAACCCCATACAACTTTTCGTTGAAAGCGTTGCTTACATTGGGCTTAGCGTTGGATTTACTAAATAACCGACTGTTGCCATAAATAGGCCGTTAGCCCATATTGAATAACGCTATCGCATAAAAGTTGACCCTATCACTGGAACCGCATGAACACGTCTGCAACCTCAGCGCACTGGCCACCAGAAATCACGCTCGAACGCGACGGCATACGCCTCGAACCGCTGGCGTTGACGCACGAAGCGGGCATCGCGTTGGCGGCTGCTGACGGCGAGCTGTGGAGCCTCCGTTTCACCTCCGTGCCCGAGCCGCAGGAGACGGGCGCGTATATCGAGGCCGCGCTCACACAGCGCGCAGAAGGCATTCGATTCGCGTTTGCGGTGATGGATATTGTCAGGGACAAGTTCATCGGCAGCACCAGCTATCACGACATCGTGCCCGCCATAAAACGCGTTGAAATCGGCTGGACTTGGTATGCGAAGTCTTATCAGCGCAGCAAAGTCAACACGCTGTGCAAACTGATGCTGATGCAGCACGCGTTCGAGACGCTCGGCTGCGACGTCGTGGGCTGGCGCGCAAGTCATATGAACTTCGCGTCGCAGCGCGCAATTGAGCGGCTGGGTGCCAAACGCGATGGCGTGCTGCGTCATCATGCGCCGATTCGCGACGGCAAAGTGCGCGACACGGTGATGTATTCGATGCTCGCCGCTGAGTGGCCCGCAGCCAAAGCCAAACTAGAGGCGCGTCTGACCCAAGGTGGCGCGACAGGTGCCACGCTCACCCGCGACGCAAAAATCACGCTGGCTGAGATCACTAAGGACAACGTCAATCAGATTGTGCGCATGAATCCCGGCGCAGTCGGAGAGCGCATGGTCGCGACCAACGGCATCTCGATTGCGCAAGGCGTGTACAACAAAAATGCGTGGTTCCGCGCCGTAATGGCGAACGAAACGCCCGTAGGTTTCATCATGCTGTTCGACCCGACGCTTGATCCAGAAGCCACGAAGGCGCAGGGCGATGCGCTCGACTCGCTCAATATCTGGCGCTTGATGATCGAGTTCAAGCATCAAGGCAAAGGTTACGGCGAGCAGGTGATTCAACGCATCATTGATCGCGCGAAATCAATGCCCGGGATCAACACGGTGAGCCTCAGCTACGTTCTGCGCGATGGCAACGCGAAACCGTTTTACGATCGCATGGGCTTTCGTGAAACGGGGAAGGTGACGGATGGAGAAATGGAGATGGTGCGCGATTTGCGATAGCGAAGCGTCGACATGCGGCCACAAAGCGAACCGCAGCGCCGGACAGCAAATGCGCGCGTCGCATAATCGCAAGGTGCTGACTCCCTTTCGCTGCCGATGACTGCATCAATTTCTCTCGCGAAACGCCTCGCGCAACCCGGCCTTGTCGTGGCTCCCGGCGTCCATGACGGCGTTTCCGCGCGGCTCGCTGATAGTTGCGGCTTTGACTGCCTTTACATGACGGGCTATGGCAGCGTCGCTTCGTCCCTTGGATTACCCGACGCGGGGCTTGCAAGCTATACGCAAATGCTTGATCGGGTCTCGATGATCGCACGCACCGTGCGCACGCCATTCATCGCTGATGGCGACACGGGTTATGGCGGCCTGCTTAACGTCGCGCACACAGTGCGCGGCTACGAAGCGGCAGGTGCGTCCGCCATACAGCTCGAAGATCAAGTCTTTCCAAAAAAATGTGGGCACACGCCCAATCGCCGTGTGATTCTGGCGGAAGACATGGTGCGGAAAATTCGTGTCGCGGTAGACGCCCGAGCGAGCAAGGACTTCCTGATTGTCGCGCGTACCGATGCACGCTCCGCGCACGGACTTGACGAGGCATTACGCCGTGCCGAGCTTTACGGGAAAGCGGGCGCGGACATTTTGTTTGTCGAATCGCCCGAGAGCGAAGACGAAATGAGAAAGATCTGCGAGCGCGCAGAAAAGCCTTTGCTCGCCAATATGGTGGAAGGCGGTCGCACGCCCGTGAAGTCAAGGGAGGTGCTGGAGCAATTGGGTTACAAAATCGCAATTTTTCCCGTAACCGCCATGCTCGCCGCTACTCAGGCCATGGTCGCCGCGTACGGCACGCTCAAGGTGGCAGGCTCGTCCGCTGCGCTCACGCAGCCGCTGTACCCGTTCACCGAACTGAGCACACTCATGGGCTTTCAGGACGTCTGGAATTTTGAGAAGAAATATGCTGAAGATTAAACACACTGTGGTCGCACTGTTCGCCGCATTCTCGCTCGATGCTGTTGCGCAGGATTATCCAAACAAGCCGATCAAACTCGTGGTGCCGTTTGCGCCGGGTGGCGTCACGGACACCTCCGCTCGCATCATTGCAGAAGCGCTGTCAAAGCGGCTCGGCCAGACAGTCATCGTTGAAAATCAGGCCGGAGCCTCGGGCAACATTGGCACTACGCGTGTCGCGCAATCGGCTCCAGACGGTTACACCCTGCTGCTCGGTTTCGACGGCACGATGGCGATCAATCCGCACGTCTTTGCCAAGACCGGTTTCGACGGACAGAAAGACTTCGCGCCGATCACGAAGATTGGCGATGCGACGCTGATTCTGGTCGCACATCCGTCGGTGCCCGCAAAGGATTTACCTGCGCTCATCGCATACAGCAAGACCGTGCCGGGTGGCTTGAGCTATGGCACGTCCGGCAATGGAGGCACGCCTCACCTTGCTGGCGAAATGCTCAAACAGCGCTCCGGAGCCGCGCTCACTCACATTCCGTACAAAGGCGGCGGGCAGGCCTTACAGGATGTGCTGGGCGGACAAATTCCGCTCGTCTACACCGCTATCGCGGGTGCGTTGCCGATGGTGAAAGCCGGTCGCGTCAACGCCATCGCCGTGTCGAGCGCGAAGCGCGACGCTGCCCTGCCAAACGTGCCGACGATGAAGGAGTCCGGCTACCCGGAGATGGTGGTTGATTCGTGGGTGGCGCTCCTCGCCCCGGCGAAGACGCCGACGGCGATTGTCGAACACCTGCAACGCGAAACCGCCGCTGCCCTCACGCAACCTGACGTGCGCGAACGGCTGCTGGGTCTAGGCATCAATCCAGTGGGTAACAGCGCGGAGGATTTTGCATCGCAGTGGCGAGCGGATTTGGCAAAGTATGAGGCGGTGGTTAAGGCGGCCAGGATAAAGGCGGAGTAGCAATGAGTCAGAGTGCAACCAGATAGCCCTCTACGGCTTACAACTCCAGTTCGCTCAAGCCCGGATGATCGTCCGGCCTGCGTCCTTGCGGCCAGTGAAACTTCCGCTCGGCTTGTGTGATCGGTAGATCGTTGATGCTGGCGTGGCGGGCGCGCATGTAGCCTAGCTCGTCAAACTCCCAGTTCTCGTTGCCGTATGAACGGAACCAGTTGCCCGCATCGTCGTGTGATTCGTAGGCGAAGCGCACTGCGATGCGATTGTCGGTGAATGCCCAGAGCTCCTTGATCAGGCGATACTCATTTTCCTTCGCCCACTTGCGCGTAAGAAATTCGATGATTGCTGGGCGACCGGAGAAGAACTCCGAGCGATTGCGCCATGCGCTATCGGGCGAATATGCAAGCGACACGCGCTGAGGGTCGCGGGCGTTCCATGCGTCCTCAGCCAAGCGAACTTTCTGCACTGCCGTTTCGCGCGTGAAGGGCGGCAGCGGTGGGCGGGGATTTTCTGGCGCGTTCATCGCGTGATCAGTATGTCTTGTAAGGCAAAAACTTGCCGGACAGCACCACATTGACGCGGTCGCCCTTATCATTGGGTTCGCGTTTGATATCCATGCTGAAATCAATTGCGCTCATGATGCCGTCGCCGAATTCTTCGTGGATCAGTTCCTTGATCGTGGTGCCATACACGCTCACGATTTCGTACCAGCGATAGATTAGCGGATCAGTCGGCACAGCCGTTGCGAGCGAGCCCTTGTACGGCACGACTTGCAGCCATTTTTGCTCTTCAGCATCAAGGCCGAAAATCTTGCCGAGCACTTTGGCTTGCTCGGCATTCAATGTCATTTGACCCAGGCAGGCGGCGGTCACCCACTCTTTTGACTCGCCCACTTTTGTGGCGACATCGGCCCACTTGATGCCCTTTTTAACTTTGACTGTGATGATCTTTTCGGTAACGTCGTTGCGGTTCATTGTGTGCTCCTTTGCGTTTGAAAAATAACTCCGTTCGCCCTGAGCTTGTCGAAGGGTTGGTTGCACCAACAGAAACCCTAGCTTCGACAGGCTCAGCCCGAACGGCGAAGAAACGGTAAATCAGTGTTTAGCTCGGCTAACGAGAAAATCAACAACGTTGTTGCGAAGCTTGTAGTAGCCGTCGAGGTGATGTAGCGTGCTGCGAGTGCGGTCTTTCGGCAGGGCGTTGACGATGACCTCGGCGATACCACCGGGCACGTAGCCCGCGTCGGTATCGCCGCCGTTCTTCATCAGCAGGATGCGGTCTGCGAGCAGGATCGCTTCGTCGACGTCATGCGTAATCATGAACACGGTTTGCTGCGTTTTGCGAACGATGGAGATCAGCTCTTCCTGAATCGTGCCGCGCGTGAGCGCATCGAGCGCACCGAACGGTTCGTCGAGGAGGAGCATCTTCGGCTTGATGGCGAAAGCGCGCGCGATGCCGACACGTTGCTTCATTCCGCCTGAAAGTTCAGACGGGAGTTTGTCAATCGCCTGAGTCAGTCCCACCAGTTCAACGACGGCAACGACTGCCTCCGACACCTGAGCGCGTGACCATTCGGGCCAGCGCGATTCAACGGCGAAAGCGATGTTTTTGCGCACTGTCAACCAAGGCATCAGCGCATGACTTTGGAACACCACACCGCGCTCCAGACTTGGGCCAACTACTTCGCGACCATCCATGAACACGTTGCCGCTGGTGGCCGTATCGAGCCCCGCGAGCACGTTAAGGATCGTCGTTTTTCCGCAACCGGAATGACCGATGATGCACACGAATTCGCCACGCTCCAGACGAAAACTGACATCATTAAAAACAGGCCGTTGTGCATTAAACGACTTGCCGAGTTTTTCGACGCGTAAAAAACCATCCATGTGCGCACTCATTCCAAGTACGTCACAAGGCGCTGCAATCGCGCGAACATCATGTCAAGAAGCATGCCGACCACGCCAATCACGAGGATCGCGAAGATCACGTTGGTGAGTGACAAATTGTTCCATTCGTTCCAGACGAAGTAGCCAATCCCGGTGCCGCCGACGAGCATCTCAGCCGCGACAATCACCAGCCACGCGATGCTCATCGAGATG
>JANXNO010000429.1 GCA_025354075.1 Burkholderiales bacterium
CCTTCTTGTGGCGAACCACTTCGGCCTTGTAGTCAATCGTGAACACGCGGCGCGAAACTTTCAATTTCCCCGCTTTGTTTCTCTCTAATTCCATCTCAATTTACCGTCCTCTAAGTACTCAACGGAAATCGTACAGGTTCATGCATTCTGCATAGCCAAGGTGTCGTAGACCAAAAAGCAGCTGAACGATCACCGCGCCTGGCCCAATACAAGGGCACCCCAGTACCAGCGAACGACCCAGTGTTTATGGCTGCTCCCCTCATGATTCAGGACTACACACCAGCGTGGGTTGCGGCGCTTATGCATGGGCCGCTCCTAAGTGCTGGACTCAAACCCGACGCGAAAAACCCATTTGCAACTTGAATAGTCAGAGGCATTGGATATTTGTTGTGGCAAAAAGTATGCTCCAGCTGTGCCCCAAGTACAACCGCATCCCCTACCCACTCAAGCACTACTAACCAAGTACGCCAACTCGGGCGCAT
The DNA here is from genome assembly GCA_025354075.1 of Burkholderiales bacterium. Lineage (GTDB taxonomy): Bacteria > Pseudomonadota > Gammaproteobacteria > Burkholderiales > Casimicrobiaceae > Casimicrobium. Next base: position 483 of record JANXNO010000429.1, read on the forward strand.
ACACAGACTGCTTCGTGACGGAGATCGCGCGAACCTTGTCGCATGCGGAGTTTGTTGAAGCGTTCTACACGGGTGGGTTGTTCAAGGCTGAGCGGTTCTTGTTGCGCGTGTTTATCTCCAAACCGTCCACTGATCTTCAGGCGCGGCGGCTTGCTTCGGCTGAGTTGAACGAGTTCGCAGCGTGGCGGGTGGAGGCGCGGGCGGTGGATCAGTTGCTGATGTGCGCCATCGACGGTCGCACGCGGTCGTGGCTGATGGTGTCGGCGGCGGAGGTGCCGGGGCGGACGCGGCTTTACTTTGGGTCGGCGCTGTTGCCGAAGCCAACGCCGGTGAACTTACCTGACGCCAGGAGCCATCTAAGCCTGGGTTTTGTGTTCAAGGCATTGCTGGTTTTTCACAATGGGTACTCGCGGGCGCTGCTGAGCGCGGCCGCGAATCGCCTTGCTCGATCAGGTCGCTGAGCATCAAGCACTACGAGCGAAATTCCGTCATTCGCTCCAGCCTTTGACCGTGCTGCCGCCAAAGACCGCGTGCTGCCGCAAAGCGGGGGTGAATAAGCGGTAGAGCATTCGCGGTTCTGGCTGGCTTACGGCGTCGAGCGCGGCGCGATGCTCCGCGGAGAGTTCGACATCGAGCGCGGCTGCGTTGTCTGCGACTTGCCCGGCGCGGCTCACGCCCATGAGCGTCGAGCTGATGCCCGGTCGGCGGATCACCCAAGAGAGCGCAACGCGCGCGGCGCTGTGTCCGGACTCGATGGCAACGCGGCGCAACACGTCGACGATTTTCCAGTTGCGCTCGGTGAACAGCGTGTCACCAAACGGATTCGCGCCGTCCAGCCGCTTGTCGTCGGTCGGGCGCTGCTCACTGCCCGTAGCTGCGTCGCGCGGTAGCCCGCTGGCGCGCGGCGCGCTCGCTTCAACCGTGTTGCGATCATATTTTCCGGTGAGCAGTCCGGACGCGAGCGGGCTCCAGGGCATGATGCCCATACCGAATTCCTGCGCAAGCGGCACATGTTCGTCCTCAATATCGCGGTTGACCAGCGAGTAGAAATATTGCAGCGCAATTGGCCCCGGCAGGCCGCGCGTGGCGGCCATTGTCGCGACCTTGGCTACGTACCAGGCGGGCGTGTTCGACAGGCCCCAGTAGCGAATTTTTCCGCTGCGAACAAGCGCGCTCATCGTCTGCAGCAATTCTTCGGCGGGCGTCACAGAATCCCACACATGCACCCAGTACAAATCAACATGATCGGTCTTCAGTCGCTGCAATGAGCCGTGAAGCGCGCTGTAGATGTGCCGCGCGCCGTTGCCGCCCTGATGTGCGCCGCGCCCTGCGGCAAATCCTGCCTTGGTGGCTATCACGACTTGATCTCGCAGTCCGCGCTCCGCAATGAACGCGCCCAGCATTTCCTCGCTGCGCCCGCTGGAATACACGTCTGCCGTATCAACGAAGTTGCCGCCCGCCTCCACGTATGCGTTAAACACATCGCGTGAACCGGCCTCATCCAGGCCCCAGCGCGCGGTGCCAAAGGTCATCGCACCGAGCGCGAGCGGGCTGACAACGAGGCCGGAACGACCGAGGGTTTGATAGCTGTCGAGTTTCATGATTCATATTTCATAGTGCTTGATATGAAATAGTAGCACCGCTTGCGAAGTACCGCGAATAGTTTTATAGTGACCGCTATGAAAACTGTCAAGTCTGCACCGCTCCGCAAATCCGGCCGACCGTTATCGTTTGATCGGGATACAGCGCTGAACAAAGCGATGCACGTGTTTTGGCAGCACGGCTACGAGGCCACCTCTCTGAACGAACTCACCAGCGCTATGGGTGTGACGCCGCCGAGCATTTACGCCGCATTTGGCGACAAAAAAAAGTTGTTTCTTGAGGTAGTGGCGCTTTACCTGTCAGGGCCGATCACCGCTGACACCATCATCAACGGCGCAGCCACCGCACGGGACGCCGCGCTCGGTTTGCTTCGTGCTGCGGCAATGGGCTTCACCGGCTGCGACACACCGCGCGGGTGCCTGCTTGCCAGCTCAGCGCTCAGTTGCTCTGCCGCAGCGGCAGACGTTCAAAGCGAATTGGCATCCATCCGGCGCCGGATCGAAGCGAAGCTGAAAAGCAAAATCGTGCGCGGCGTCAGAGCGCACGAGTTGCCCGCTGATACCGACGCCGACGCGCTCGCGGGACATGTCATGGCGGTGATTCAGGGGATGTCGACGCTCGCCAGAGACGGCGCCAGTCAAAAAAAGCTTTTGCGTCTGACCGAGGTTGCGATGCGGTCATGGCCGATCGCGTTGGCAGCGAAGTCACGGCCCAAGCGGATGATTGCGTGATTCTGCCCGCAGGCACATCGGCAAGGCCGGCGCGGCGCGCGCTGAACGTACGTCTTACCAACAACTTTTTGGCGAAACCTATATCGGCTGCGGGCTGAATGCAGTTTTTTCTGGTTATTGACTTTAGCAAAATAACGCGATTAGCCGCTATTCCGTCTACGTTTCAACCAAAAGCTGATTACGGTCATTGCCTGGTGTGACACGTCACCCCACCCGATAAATCGCGATCTGCACTTGATCCGGCAAACGTGCGCCGGTGCCAACAAAGATGCTGTCGGTAAGCCACGAAAGCGCTGGGTCGGACACTTCGAACGTGGGCACGCAGCGGAAGTAAATTTCTGCGGGATCAACCGGTTCGCCGCGTACGAGTTTGGCGATGGCCTCGGCTGAGCCGCGACGCAGCGCGTGGTTTTGCACAAAGATGCGCGCGCCGGAATCAAGCTCCAGCGTATAGCGCGCGTCGAGTACGGCCATCGTGTCCGACACGATGAGCTGAAAGTCCGCGCCGCCCGCGAGCACGCGCACGTTCAGGTGACCACGCACGGTGCCGCCGGTGATCGGGATCGTGCGCCGTTTGCCGCGCGTCGACGCACCCTGCACGTCGCCCGCCTCAATCGGCGCAGCGACCGTCACCGATAGCTCGGCGATCAACTCAAGGGTGGGCGCTGGCAAACTCATGGTGATCAATCCGCCTTGAAGCCGGTGCCTCGCACGGCTTTGCCCCACACTACGGTGTCGTCGCGAATGATCTTCGCGAACTCCGCGCGCGTGGTGCCAGTGACTTTGAAGCCCATGTCTTGCAGCTTGGTGCGCGTTTCCGGCGAGCTGACTGCTTTGATCACGTCAGCACTCAATTTATCGAGAATTTCAACCGGCGTTTTTGCCGGAGCAACCACGCCAAACCATGATGAGAATTCGAGGTTGGCGAAGCCCTCTTCTTTCAAGGTCGGCACATCCGGCAAAGATGGCGCACGCGCGCTGCCAGAGACGGCCAAAGCACGCATCTTGCCCGCTTTAACGTTGGGCAACGCCAGCGCCATCGACGCAAACACGGCCGGTACGTCGCCGCTCAGCAGCGCGCCCACGGCGTCACCCGTGCTCTTGTAATGCACCGGCTCGGCAGCCACGCCCGCCGCCTCACCAAACATGTACGCGCCAAAATGTCCCGGCGTACCTGCGCCAAAGGTTGCCATAAAAAATTTGGGTTGCTGCTTGGCCCACGTCGCGAATTCACGCGCGGTTTTGCTCGGATTTTTTTCGGGATTGGTGAGCAAGACAAAGTCCGCGCTGACCACCTGACTCACCGGCGCAAAGTCGCGCTGCACGTCGTACGGCAGCTTGGTGTAGCTCGTGGTGGCGATGGACAACTGGCCCACTTCGCCGAGCATGATGGTGTAGCCGTCCGGCGCGGCGCGTGCGGCTTCCTGCGCGGCGATCAGGCCACCAGCGCCGGGTTTGTTATCGACCACGACGTTGTAATTTGAGGTCTCCTGCATTTTCTGCGCGAGCACACGCGCCGCGATGTCAGGGCCGGTGCCCGCAGGGAAGCCGACGATCATGCGCACGGCTTTGGCGGGATACGTTTGGGCAGCGGCAGGCACACAGAGCAATGCCGCTGAAATCAATGTGGACGCAGCGACACCAGCGCCGAACACGAACGATGCCATATCAAGTTCCTCCTTATGAATGTGCGAAGTGTACGACCATTTAGTTATTCATGTGAATCAATTTTCGAGTCGTACAACGTAACAAATTGTGCACGTTTTTGGTGAACTGGCGAAGCTGATACACCGCCTTGACACCCTCGTCATAACGACTACTATCTGCTTTCAATCAGTGGTGGTGCTTCATGAAACTGCGGGCTTTTTTTGCAGGGTTGAGGGACAGGGTCAGCAGGCCCGACGGGAGCACGATCAAGGCTGCGACCGCCGGTGCATTTGCAGCACTGGTTGCAGTTGCTGGCGCGTTCGCCATCATGCACTGGCTCGGCCCGCAGCAAGTCCGAATCACGCAAGAGCACATTGACGCCGCAGTAGCGCACAGCCTGCAAGAAACGGTATTGCCCTCGCCCGCAGTCAAGGCGTATGACGCCATACTGCCCTCGGTCGTGCGTGTCAGCAGTTTCGTCACTGATCCAAAAACCAAAGAAGAGAGCTCACACGGCGTCGGCACCGGCGTGGTCATCGTTGACGACGGCACGATACTGACGAACCTGCATGTAGTCGCCGGCGCAGACCGAATCAGCGTCACCTTTTTTGATGGTCTGGAAAGCTCAGCAACGGTGAGCGGCATGCGCCCCGAGCATGATCTGGCTGTGCTCCGCGCGCAAAAAATTCCCGACGACATGATTGCGGCGACCATGGCCAGCACCGAAAAGCTGGCGCCAGGCGACCATGTATTTGCGGTCGGTTTTCCGTTTGGTATCGGGCCGTCAGTGAGCGCCGGAATCGTGTCGGGACTCAAGCGCAATTTCATGTCGCCGGAAGGCAAACGATTGCTGACCAATCTGATTCAATTTGACGCAGCGGCCAACCCGGGCAATTCGGGTGGCCCTTTGGTGACCGCCGAAGGCGAAGTGGTCGGCATCGTCACCGCGATTCTCAACCCCACCGAAGCACGAACTTTTATCGGAATTGGCTTTGCGGTGCCGATTGAAAATGCGGCGAGTGCAGTAGGCATGCCCCCTTTTTAGGAACTTTATGAGCAGCACAGATATGCAAGCCACCCATGCCGAAAGCGCTGAGCTGATGGAGCGCATCCTGTACGAAGTCAAGCGCGTCGTTGTTGGTCAGGATCGCTTTCTTGAACGCGTGATGGTGGCGCTGCTTGCGCAGGGGCACCTGCTGGTGGAGGGCGTGCCGGGCCTTGCCAAAACGCTCACGGTGAAGACGCTGGCCAACGCGATTCAAGGCAGCTTCAAGCGGATTCAGTTCACGCCCGATCTGGTGCCCGCTGACCTGGTCGGCACGAGAATCTATAACCAGAAGTCTGGCGAATTTAGCACGGTGGTCGGCCCTGTTTTTGCCAATCTGCTGCTCGCCGACGAGATCAATCGCGCGCCGGCGAAAGTGCAAAGTGCGCTGCTGGAAGTGATGCAGGAGCGCCAGGTCACCATCGCAGGCGAAACGCACAAAGTGCCCGATCCGTTTGTAGTAATGGCCACACAAAACCCGATTGAGACAGAAGGCACGTACCCATTGCCGGAAGCGCAGGTTGATCGCTTCATGATGAAAGTGATTGTCGATTACCCGACTGACGAAGAGGAGTTTGTGATCGTGCAGCGCGTCACCGGGCCACGGCTGGATCTGGTGCCGATTGCAACGACCGATCAGTTGCGGGTGTTGCAGCAGGCCTGCCGTGATGTCTACGTTGATCCGGCGCTGATCCAATACGCGGTGAAACTGGTGGCCGCCACGCGCGATCCCTCACGCGTTGGCCTGGGTGAGTTGAAGAAGTTCATTACCTACGGCGCAAGTCCTCGCGGCACCATCAATCTGACGGAGGCTGCGCGCGCCCTGGCGTTGATGCGCGGTCGCCACTATGTGCTGTCGGATGACGTGACTGATCTGGTGCATGACGTGTTGCGGCATCGATTGGTGTTGAGCTATGAGGCGTTGTCAGATGGCATCAGCGCCGATGCGATCATCAGCAAAATCATGGCGAAAGTGTCGGCTCCGGCGAAGCCATTGCAGTCGCAAGCGGATGAGTTGAAGGCGGCGTGATGGCTTCACGCCACTCACTTATTCGTCTAAGCGTGTGCGGCCCCCTCTCCCGCAAGCGGGAGAGGGTTGGGGTGAGGGTGCATCGGTGAACAACCATGTTCTTTAAGCGAGTTCCCCCACCCCAACCCTCCCCTGCCGGGGGAGGGCACCAGACGTCCAACGAAGACAAGTGGACAGCGCGCTCCGCTAACAACGAAGCCGTAAAGCAGCCCACCGACGAGGCGGTGTTGCGTCACCTCGAATGGACTGTCCTTAAACGTCTCGATGGGTTGCTGCAGGGCGATTACCGCACGCTGTTGCGTGGTTTCGGGCTCGATTTTGCGGGGCTTCGTGAGTACCAGCATGAAGACGACGTGCGCTACATCGACTGGAACGTCACCGCGCGTATGGACGCGCCGTACGTACGGCAGTTCAGTGAATATCGGGACATGAACGCATGGTTTCTGGTCGACCTGAGTCCGTCGTCAGATTTTGGTTCGTCGCGCGGCCACACGCTTGTGGCTCCTCTCGTTACCAAGCGTGACTTGTCGACGCAATTTGTGGCTGCACTGGCGCGTCTGCTGTCGCAGCATGGCAACCGCACCGGTGCGATGATCTATGGCTCGATGGTCGACACAATCATTCCGCCACGTTGTGATCGCCGACACGTATTGCACCTGCTGCACCGCCTGCGTCATCGCCCTGTGCTTGGCGCGGTTGGCCCGACGCGGCTTGAGGTGTTGCTCAGCCGTGCCGCAGAAACCATCAAGCGGCGCAGCGCCGTGTTTCTGGTGTCGGACTTCATCAGCGAGCCAGGTTGGGAGAAGCCGCTCGCACAGTTGGCACAGCGCCATGACGTGGTTGCCGTGCAGGTGTCCGATCCGCTTGAACAAACATTGCCTGATCTCGGTCTGATCACGATGGAAGACCCGGAAACAGGCGAGCAGCTGTTTGTCGACACGTCGGACAAAGGTTTTCGCGCGCGCTTTGAAACGCTCGCCACCGAGCGTGACGAGTCATTGCGTCGAACGTTTGCGCGGCTCGGCGTTGATCGCTTGCGGCTGGCCACCGATCAGTCCCTGCTAGACAACCTGGTGCGATTCGCGCAGGCGCGCAAACGCAAACCGCTGAACAATTTACCCACAGCACGGGTCGCTTGAAATGAATTTCATCTGGCCTTCCCTCCTCTTGCTACTGCTGCTGGTGCCGGTGCTCATCGCAGCCTATGTGTGGCTGCTCAAGCGCCGCAAAAAAATGGCGGTGGGTTACGCCAATCTTGCTCTAGTCAAGCAGGCGATCAAAAAAGGCACAAGCTGGCGGCGACACATTCCGCCAGCGCTGATGTTGCTCGCGCTGACGCTGATGCTCATTGCTGCGGCGCGTCCGGTCGCGACCATCAAGCTGCCGTCGAACAAACAGACCATCATGCTGGCGATGGATGTATCGGGCAGCATGCGCGCGACCGACGTGGAGCCTACCCGCATCGTGGCCGCGCAGAACGCCGCCAAGGCGTTTCTGGCTGACCTGCCGCGTGATGTGCGCGTTGGTATCGTCGCGTTCGCTGGTACCGCGACATTGGCGCAGTTACCGACGCTGAGCCGCGAAGATCTCGTCACCGCCATCGACCGCTTTCAGTTGCAGCGCGGCACCGCGACCGGTAACGGCATCGTGATGTCGTTGGCCACCCTCTTCCCCGATGACGGCATCGATATCGGACAGATGCAATGGGGCCGCCCTGAAAGCAAAGCGCGAAAAATCGAGGACGCAGGCAAAGAAAAAAAGGCGACCGAACCGGTCGCGCCTGGCTCATACACATCAGCCGCGATCATTATGCTGACCGACGGCCAGCGCACCACAGGCGTTGACCCTATGGACGCAGCCAAGATGGCCGCTGACCGCGGTGTGCGCGTCTACACCGTGGGCATCGGCACGGTCAACGGTGAGACGATTGGCTTTGAAGGCTGGTCGATGCGGGTGCGCCTGGACGAAGATACGTTGAAGCAAATCGCCAATCGCACGGCGGCTGAATACTTTTACGCCGGGTCGGCGGCGGATCTCAAAAAGGTCTACAACACACTGAGTTCTAAGCTCGCTGTCGAGAAAAAAGAGACGGAAATATCCGGCATTTTTGCGCTCGTCGCGGCGGCGTTCGCGCTCATCGCCGGTGCGCTGTCGCTGGCCTGGTTTGGCCGGGTGATGTAAGCCGCAGTCTTGGCGGCTGATCATCGGTAGCCATTTGTCACAAATCGCGTTACGCTTATGCCAAATGCATAAAACGAACCGCGACTGTCGCCCACATGCGCCCCACTGAAACGTTCACCGTCGTTAACGCTGACGAGCAGTCAGGCAAATGCACGCTTGCCGTCCATGGCAAGCCCATCAGAAGCGCATTTGCGGGAGCGTTGATCGATGGCCAGTACGAATGCGCGCAATCGCGGCATCTGCTGTGCCTGAGCTTCGGCACCGTGTGGGACGATGCACTAAACATCTACCTGGTAGACGCGGACGGCGCAGTGCTGGATGCGATAACCGGGGGTGGACTGTTGAGCTCAGGCGCGTTTAAGGCCCGCCACCACGAAGATAACGCGCTCGATTTCTCGTTTTTTTCCGACGCAACGATGTCGCGCGTTACCGTCTCGCCGACGCCCACATTGCACTTTTTGCTGCCGGCACCGTGGCGCTATCGCAACCTGCTTCCGATGCACCACCTGTCGCTCATCGACGTCGCCCCAGGAGTTGTCCGTGTCTGATCCACGCCTTGAATCCGCCCTGCATGACATGGAGGCCGCAGCGTCGAGTTTTGCAGCGCGCCTGATCAAGATGGCCGAGGTTCGCGCCAGCTACATCCAGGAAATCGCCGAGATGAGCAAAGCGATCCGGGCATCAGTCGACGCAGGCGAACTGAGCCCACAACGCGGCGCAGAAATCGCGCAGGAAATGCGCAACGAAATTTTGCGAATGGGCCGCATGCACGATTACGACCTGGGGCGCGCACTCGCGGCGTCGCTAAAAAAAGACGGTAAGACCTTCGAAAAATGCATTGCCGACGCGATGGAGAAATTGAAGCTAGGCGGACGCCCCTTCAAATCGTTGTCAGGTACTGATCAAAACCGTGTTTTTGTGGACATCATCCGAAGCTCGGGCAGTTCACGTCGATCAGTCACCAGTGCCATCCCGCGCATGCGCTGGGCGGGCCGCTCGCTGTGGCTCGCCACGTTTCTGATCGCTGGTTACAACATCGGCACATCAGAGAATCCGTGGTGGCAGACCGGTCGCGAGAGCGCCAATATTGCGGGGGGATTCACGGGCGGGTTCGCCGGCGGCGCAGCGATGGGTGCGGCCGCAGGCATTTGGGGTGGCCCGATTGGCGTGGCCGTGGGTGTGGTCGTGGGCGGCGTGCTGGGCGTG
>JANXNO010000430.1 GCA_025354075.1 Burkholderiales bacterium
CCTTCTTGTGGCGAACCACTTCGGCCTTGTAGTCAATCGTGAACACGCGGCGCGAAACTTTCAATTTCCCCGCTTTGTTTCTCTCTAATTCCATCTCAATTTACCGTCCTCTAAGTACTCAACGGAAATCGTACAGGTTCAATCGCAGATCCCCTGAAACTATTGCTTGCGACCGCCATTTATCTGCCCGCAAAGATATGTTTTTCTTTGATCTTTGTGATGTTTTTGATGCAAATGATTTGTGTGACACTGTGGGGGCTCTACTACCTTGGCGAACGCATCCACACGCCTGACTAAGTGCGTTCGCGGCATGTTTCCATTTGCGCCCTAGCAGGTGCCTAGTGACTCTCCCGCAAAACCGGCGTCCCCGACTTCCCAACTAGAAAGTCCAGATCCGCCCCTGTATCCGCCCCCAGCACATGATCGATGTAGAGCTTCCAGTAGCCGCGATCTAGCGGCGGTTTGGGCGGCGTCCAGCCTTCGCGGCGGCGGGCTAGGTCGGCGTCTGATACTTCCATTGACAGCTTGCGGCCCGCGGTGTCCAGCGTGACCCAGTCGCCCGTCTGTACGAACGCGAGCGGGCCGCCGGCTGCGGCTTCGGGGGCGGCGTGCAGGACGACGGTGCCGTACGCGGTGCCGCTCATGCGGGCGTCGGATACGCGCACCATGTCGGAGATGCCTTTGCGCAGCACTTTCGGCGGCAGCGGCATGTTGCCGACTTCGGCCATGCCGGGGTAGCCTTTCGGACCGCAGTTTTTGAGCACCATCACGCTGTTTTCGTCGATGTCGAGCGATTCGTCGTTGATGCGTTCGTGTAGCTCTTCGATGGTCTCGAACACAACGGCCTTGCCGCGATGTTGCAACAGTTTTGCCGTTGCGGCACTCGGTTTGATGACGGCACCATTCGGTGCGAGATTGCCGCGCAGGATGGCGATTCCGGCGTTCGCCATGAACGGGTTGTCGAGCGGGCGAATCACTTTCTCGTCATAATTCTCGGCGTTCTCCACGTTCTCCCAGATCGTTTTTCCGTTGGCAGTGATCGCGTCTTTGTGCAGCGAATCGCCGATGGTTTTGAGCACAATCGGCAAGCCGCCCGCGTAGTAAAAATCTTCCATCAAATGCGTGCCGCTCGGCTGAATGTCGACGAGGTTTGGCATGTTCGAACCCAGCTCGAAATCGTCAAGCTTGAGCGGCACGCCGATGCGTCCGGCCATGGCGAGCAGATGGATGACCGCATTGGTGCTGCCGCCAATCGCAGCGAGCGTTTTGATGGCGTTTTCGAAGGCCTTGCGCGTGAGGATTTGCGACAGTCGCATGTCCTCGTTCACCATTTCCACAATGCGGCGACCCGTGAGCTGCGCCAGACGATAGCGCTGCGCGTCCACCGCTGGAATCGCGGCGTTGCCCGGCAGCGAGAGGCCGAGCGATTCGACCATTGAGGCCATCGTGCTCGCGGTGCCCATCGTC
>JANXNO010000453.1 GCA_025354075.1 Burkholderiales bacterium
GCCGCTCCTACATGGCGATCAACAGGCAACACAACCCTCCGCCACTTCACACGTTTCATCCTGACAACAGTGCTGCGTCAGATACGCCAGCAACCCGTTCATTTGCGCAAAATTGGCGCGATAAATCAGGTTTCGTCCACGCGCCTCGCTGCTGGCAAGGCCCGAGTACGTCAGTTCCTTCAAGTGAAACGACAGCGAACTCGGCGCCACACTCAAAAGCTCAGCGAGCGCGCCCGGCGTCAGTCCGTTCTCGCCCGCGACCACCAAAGCGCGAAACACGCGCAATCGGTGCGCTTGCGCAATCGCGGCCAGTGAGCGCACAGCGAGGTCTTCGGTCAAGTTCGCAGAAATATTCGGTTCCATGTTTCGATTATGATTGAATCATCAAATTATTGCAAAGCGATGACAGATTCGATGACTAGCGCCCTGAAATCGTCGCTGGACGTCTTGCCTGACCTGCCGAACATGACGCCTGAGTTGTTTGTCGTGCCCGCGCAGTCTGCATTGCAAATCCCCAAACCATCGACCCACGCGCCGCGAATCCTGCTGCTTTATGGCTCGTTGCGCGAACGCTCGTTCAGCCGCTTGCTTGCTGAAGAGGCCGCGCGTTTTTTGCAAGCGATGGGGGCCGAAACGCGCACCTTCAACCCGCACGGCCTGCCGTTGGTGGACTCGGTGCCCGACACGCACGAAAAGGTGCAGGAGCTGCGCCAGCACGTGATGTGGGCTGAAGGCATGGTCTGGTCGTCGCCCGAGCGCCACGGCGCGATGACCGGACTCATGAAAACGCAGATCGACTGGATTCCGCTTGCCGAAGGTGCGACGCGGCCCACGCAGGCCAAGACGCTGGCAGTAATGCAGGTGAGTGGGGGCTCACAGTCGTTCAACGCGGTCAATCAACTGCGCGTGCTCGGACGCTGGATGCGCATGCTGAGCATTCCCAATCAATCGTCGGTCGCCAAAGCCTTCGCTGAATTCGACGAAGCAGGCCGCATGAAGCCTTCGGCGTACTACGACCGCGTAGTAGACGTGATGGAAGAACTGGTGAAGTTCACGCTGCTCACGCGCGACGTGTCACCGTATCTGGTGGATCGCTACAGCGAACGCAAAGAGAGCGCGGCTGAGTTATCAAAGCGGGTGAACCAGCGCTCGATCTGATTTGCGGGCGTTACGGCGCAGCCCTCGGATGTCGCAGCGCATGCTCCACAGCGCGACGCATTTGTTCCGCCTGAAAGTCACTTTGCGGCAGTAGCGTGTCGCCGCGGGCGAAGGCTTGGGCTAACTCCTGGGTGGCTTGCGGGTGTTCGAGCGATGCGGCGCGCAGATACCAGCGCATGGCTTCGCGCGGGTCGGTATCGACGCCTTCGCCGCTGGCGTACGCGTTGCCGAGAAGATACATCGCCTCGGGCATGTTTTGCCGCGCGGCAAAGCGAAAGTGCACCGCAGCGGCGACCGGATCGGCGGGTTTGCCGTAACCGCCCTTTTCCATGATGCCGAGGTAATACGCGGCATGTGAATTGCTGCCCGGTTGGGCGCGTTCAAACCACGCCCGCGCTTTGTTGGCGTCCGCTTTGCGGCCTGATGCGGGTAAGCCGAACAGCCATGCTTTGCCGAGCATGATCATGGCGCGCGTGTCGTTCTGCGCGGCGGCGCGCTCCAGCCACATTATGCCTTCAGCAGCGCGCGTTTGATCGGCGCGATTCAATAGTGCTTCGCCCGCAGCACGTTGCGCGTCGGCGTTGTCGGTGCGCGCTGCGACCAGCAAAGCGTCAAGCGCGGTGTTGTCTCGACCGGCGTCGGCGTACATGCGCAGGCGGTCGATTTCGGCGGGAGAGGGCGAGACAAGAGGCGCAGCAAACGTTGTGCTTGCCCAAACGAATGTGGACACCATCAGCATCCACTGCGAGTGGACTTTACTGAGCACGCTGAGCGCCCTCACCCCAACCCTCTCCCGCGCGCGGGAGAGGGGGCAGAACCGGGATCTCGCTCAACGACTGCCCCGCACTACTTCGACAAATTAACCTGATACACCGACAAACCCTTACCGCTGCCGTCGTCGGCCTTGAACAGGCTCACGTTGTTGATGCCCGCAGCCGCAGCGAGCGGTAGCTTGTCGACTGCGGATTTGAACGTAATCGGCCCAGCGGTCGTAACTTTGGTGAAACGCCAGCTGCGATCCGAGCCGTGTTCTTTGCGGGTCAATGTTTTCGTCGCTTTTATGAATTCGATCAACACGTCGCGATTGGAGTCGGGTGAGGCGATGATGGTTTTAGTGCCATCAAGGCCAGGGAAATTGCCGCCGCCGCTGGCGCGATAGTTGTTGGTCGCGACGATGAACTCAGCGGTGGGCGAGACGGGTGCGCCCTTGTGCATGAGGTTCTTGACGCGATTGCCGTTGCCTTGCGTGACGTCAATTTCATAGCTGAAATCGCGGCTGGTGATCATGTCAAACGTGTAGCCCGGCGCGGTGCTGGTGAGCGATTGTTCGGTGGTCATCGTCGGGTCGATTTGGCGGAAGCGACGTGCTGCGGCCTCCAGCCAATCCTTGAGGCCCGCACCGGTGACTTTCACCGCATACAGCGTGTTTGGAAACAAGTACAAATCGGCCGCGTTGTTGATCGCCATATCGCCTGCTGAGATGTCGGTGAAATCCGCGCCGCCTGCGAAACCGGTCTTGAACGGAGAGGCGGTACTGAGCACGGGCAGCGTCGAGTATTGCGGCAAGTTCGCCTTCACGTATCTCGCGACGTAATTGGCCTGCGCCTCGTTAACAATTTGAATCGCCGAGGTATCGCCGACATCGACGAAGTACGAGGTCATCGGAAAATTGCTGCGGCCGATGGGTGTTTTGACATAAGCAATCGTTGCTTCGTGTTCTGCCTTGATGCTCGCGGCGACAGCGGGCAGCGGCGCAACGAACGTCTTGTCGGCGTTCTGGATTGAGCGTGCCTCGACGATGGTCTTCGATTTATCGACGCTCCACTTGCCGTCTTTGGCAACGAGGCTCATCTGGATCACGCCGAGCGATTTGCCCCAAAAATTTGCCATGACTGTTGGCGTGCCATTGACAAAACCTTTGACCTTGTCGACGCCCGGCAAGTTGAATTGCGGCATCGTGCTTGCGGCATTTGGAAACAGTTGGTGTGAGTGACCGATTAGCATCGCATCAACGCCCGGCACCGTCGCCAGATGCCAGTTGGCGTTCTCCATCGACGGCGTGTAGGGTCCCGCGTCAAGCCCGCCATGCGAAATGGCGACCACCAAGTCCGCACCTTTGGCGCGCATTTCAGGCACGTACTTTTCGGCCAGCTCACGGACGCCGTCGGTGTACACCACGCCGTTCAGCCAGCGCTTGTCCCAATCGAGAATTTTCGGCGGCGTGAAGGCGATGACGCCAACCTTAATCGGCGCATTTACGGGTTTGCCGTCAGCGCCGGTCGCCTTGATCGTGCGATCAAGAATCACATACGGTTTGAACAGCGGCTGCCGGTCTTTCACTGACAACACGTTGGCCAACACTAGCGGAAAATTGGGTCCTGCACACGGCTGGGCGGGGATCCCCTTTTCGGCCGGGGCCAAGTTCACATTGAAGCGATTGCCAGTGACTTGCGACAAGAAACTCAGGCCGTAATTGAACTCGTGATTGCCGATGCCGCCCGCATCGTATTTCAGCTCGTTCATCACTTTATACATGGCGAGCACCTGGTCGCATGCGAGCGGATTGACCTGCGCCTGATAGTCGGAAAGGGCGGTGCCCTGAATGGTGTCGCCATTGTCGAACAGGAGCGTGTTGACGAACTGCTTGCGCGCATCGGTGATGAGTGTGGCCACGCGCTCGAAGCCGACTGTTTTGTCCTCCGCGAGGCGGAAGTAGTCGTAGCTCATCACGTTGGTGTGCAGGTCGGTCGTTTCCAGCAGCGCGAGGTCAGCGCGCGTGCCGTCGGCGATCGGGTTGGTCGCTGTTGGTGCGTTCGCGCATCCGACCAGCGACATCGTAAAGAGCGCGCTGATCACGAGTTGGGTGATTGTGTTTATCATGAGCCTTTGATACTTACGTGCAACAAAAAGCAAAGCCGCGATAAACGCGGCCTTGATTCGCGGCTTGCGCCGCTCCTACAACTGCGTCTCGTCTAGAAATCAGCGCTCAAAGTTACCGAAAAGAATCGCGGTGCGCCCAGATAATAAGAGACGGTACCGGATGCGGGTGCCGTGCCAAACGGCTTCGCGTTAATTTGCGAACCTGAGCTTGGGTTACGGTACTTTGCGTCGGCAATATTGCTGATATTCAGCCGAAACTGTGCATTCTTAACAAACCAGAAGCCGGGCAGCGTGTAGCCCGCATCAAGGTCGGCTGAGGTGTAACCGGGCACTGCCTCGTCGTTGAGCAGCGTGGCGTATTGCTTGCCGGTATGTTTGGCTTTAAGGCGCACGTAGTATGGGCCCGCAGCGTATTGCAGCGAGAAACCAGCCATCGTCTCAGGCGTGAGCGGGAACTGTTTGCCGGAGGTGGGGATTGACACATTTTTTAGCGGCGAAATGTCGCTCCTGATTTTGCTCTTCTGCGCGGTGAGAGACAGGTAAGCGGAGAAGCCGTTGACAGGTTGCGTGCCCAGTTCCGCCTCGACACCGCGGTTATTCACGTCGCCCGCGTTGGTGTAGATGCTCTTGTCGATGGACGCGTCGTACGCATTGGCTTGACGGTTTTTGAAGTCGACGTTGTATACAGAGGCCGAGAACGTGAGAGCTTTGCCTTGATAGCGATAGCCCAAGTCGCTCACGATGGAGGTTTCTGCTTCAACCTTGCCCACCAACGTTGCCACGCCGTTGATGATGGCAATGTTGTTGTTGGTTGGGAAAAACGCAAAGTTGGGTGGTGCACGGAAGTTTTTGCCGATGTTGGCAAAAATTTGCTGCTCGCGGTTTAAGTTAAAGCGCAGCCCCAGTTGTGGAAGTACGTCGCTGAACTTTTTCTGGAAGGTGTAAGTCGTGCCGAAGCTTTCGTTGGCCGTGTTGGTGTAATTGCGCGTAATTTGCGGTGCGCGCACACCCATTTGCAGCAGGCCCCGATCATTCATAAAGCTGAAGGAATCAGAGGCGTACACCTGATAGGCTGGACTCACGGTCAGCGAGTCGCGATTTTGGTAGTCGGTGCCGTCTGGACGGGCAATGTGGCCATCGCGGAACCAGATGTCGGTCGCATTGCCGTTTGCATCAACTGCCACGCTGGGCGCTGTTTGTTTGTGCTCCGCACGTTCGTACCAAAGACCGAGCTTGAGCTGGTGCGCGCCGAAAGCATGGCTGATTTCTGTGGTGACGCCGGGTCGTGTGGTTTTGGTGACGCTGCCGCGGGCGACGATAACGCTATCGAGGGTATCGCCGTCGCCGTTCAGGTCGCGACCGGCACCGTTTTTGCCGGTGATTCGGTTCAAAAACGCGGTTTCTGACAACGCCGACTGCTGAGTGCCACCGGTGCCGTAGCCGGTCCACAGGTAGGGTTGTACTTTGAGGTAAGTGTTCTCAGCCAATTTGAATGAGCCCGACAACGATGCGATGACGTTCTCAAAGGGATTTACCGACAGTTTGTAAAACGCCGGATTGGGGCCGGTTTCCGCTTGACGCACGCCTGCGACCGCAGGCAGATGCCCGGGCGTGAACGTGGTCGAGTAATCCCAGTCGTAACCGTTGGCTGCAAGCTGCGCGAGTGTAGGCGCGAGATAATTGTTGTTAATGGCGCGGTTGAACATGACCGAACCAAGAATGCGATTTTCAGGTGAGAGATCGAGCGAGAACGCGGCATCAATATGGTCACGTTTGGCACTGCCCGGGCCCTTCCATTTATCAGCTTCAGTGTGCGAATAGCTCAGGAACACTTTCGCCATGTCGTTGGCGAAACGACCCGAGTCGGCGCGGACATAGGTGCGCGAAAGTTTTAGGCTACCCACCGTTTGCGCTACACGAAAACGCTGCTTTTCTTCGGGATCACAAATGTTGATTCCCACCGATCCGCCCGTCGCTCCGACGTGAGGGGACTCCACATCCGGGTTGCCTTGCGACACTGTTTGCGTGCAAGTGTTTTCCTGGTCTACGTACTCTTGCGGGAACACGGCGTAGTTGCCTGAGTCGTTGACCGGCACGCCGTTGATGGTGAAGCCAATCTGGTCAGAGTTGAAGCCGCGAATGGTCAGGCCGCCGCCGAACAAGCCGGTCGCGTCATGGTTAAACGTGTTCACCCCAGGCAGGATGGAGATGGCTTGATAAGGATTGCCAGTGGCGCGATCTTTTTCGGTCGCGTCCTTGGTGACAGTGCTGCGCGATTTTGTGGCATCTTCGTTGAGGATCTGACCCGCTCCGAGCTTGTCGCCTTTGCCGACAATCGTGATGGTGCCCAGACGAACCGCGTCGTCTTTGGCGCGCGGCGCGGTCGTTTCAGCGGGCGTTACATCAGGGGCGGTTTGGGCGAACGCGCCGGAAACGGCAGCGCCGGCCAGTGCCAAGGTGACCGCTTGGGCGAGCGCGGTGAGACTGTGTTGACGACGACATTTGACGAAATTCATGGCAGTTAACGCAATTAAAAGGAAACCACCGTGAATATTTCAAACATTTTGTGCAGAGTAATGACGAATAGGTGACAAATCGAATACAGGGTATCGGCAACTAGCAAACATGCCGACAATGTGACGGTTGAGCCCTGATTTGGGCGATAAAAGCGACGCGGGCGCTGCGAGACGCTGCGTAGGGGCGACAGATTCGGGAGTTTGTTAGCGAAACAGCTTTTACCTGAAAGCCTTGTGCAGCAGGGGCTCAGCGGCTATTTGTCGCCTTGTCGGTTACGGCCATATCGTGTGGTGAGCCCAAATCCAATAACGCTCGAAGCGAAAAGCTGTTAGCCCTTGAGGTGATGGGAGCGCGGTTTGACACGACCGCCATCAACCAATGCCGCGACCCGTCCAAAGGCAATGGATGCGTTATGTCGTCGCATGCGAACACGGTCGTGTACGGGCGTCACAACGATGCACGAACGGCGAGTCGTTGTGACGCAAGACCGACATCAGGCGGCCGTTCGTGCCACCAGCCGCTTCGGAGTGCCCGCTGGCGGCGCTGTTGTGAACCGCCAACAGTGATCCGCGTAGGCGCGGCGAGACCGTTCGCTACGGTGTTTTGAATCCGACCCTATGCGTCAGCGCAAGCACTGCCCCAGGATGCTTTGAATCTGTGCCGGGCTGCGTGTTCGCGCTGCCGACAACGCACCAACCGTCACCGTTGAACGATTGAGACCCTGCAGTGCGCGCATGGCCAGCAGCGCGTCAGTGGCCGTTACCGAACCGTCACCGTCAATGTCGAAACTGCGACCCGGCGTTTCGATGTAGTTGACGATGGCAAGCGCGGACTGCCGCAACGCGGACAGGGAGATATTCAGGCCCTGCGTCAGGCCGGCGTCACGGAAGCCGAGGCTGTAACGCAACAGCAGCATGCCGTCAATGGCGGGCGTAAACAACGTGTCGCCGTCAAGGTCCAGCGAGCAGGACAGCGGCGTGCCATCCTGCTCTACCAGCACCGAGGTTCCGGCGACGGTGATGCTGGTGGCACGCGGCGCACCGGTGTTGGCCGCAATGTTCAGGTTGAGCCGCGCGCTGCCGCTGCCGCTGCCGAATGCGGGCGACACCCAGCCCGTTGTCGAAGTCGTCGTCCATGCGCACGATGACAGCGTCGACGAAACGTCAATCGAGACGGTGCTGGCTACCGCGCTCGCTGCCACAGGAACCGGAGTCACGTTAAACGCGCAGGCAGGCGCGGTGCCAACGACGGCCTTGAACATGCCACGACCATGCGTGGCGGCAATGAGGGTGTTGCCGTTTTGCCATGCCAGATCTTCCACCGACACGTTGGCCGGGCCGTCGGTCGCTGCTTTCCAGGTGGCACCCAAATTTTCGCTGGCGAACAAGCCCACTTCGGTGCCCGCGTAGAGCCAGGTCGTTGCCGTTGGGTGGCGGGCGATGGCACGCACCGGGCTGGGCGGAAGGCCGTTGCCGATGCTTACGCAGGTGGTGGCGCCCGTGGAGTCGAGTTTCCAGAGATTCGCGGCGTCGTAACCACCGTGTCCGGCGTAAACGACATTGGAATTGGTGGGCTCGACGACGAGCCTGAGCACTTGTCGAAAAAAGACAGGATAGGCCGGTGCCGCGCATGTCAACTCTGTCCACGTCGGCGTAGCTGTAGTCGCGTTGATGGTCTTGAATACACGGCCATCGTTGTGGCCGACATACATGATGTCGGCGTTGCCTGGTGCAACCGCGATGGCGCTGATGTAGGTCCAATAAGGATTGGTCGTCACGCCGCTGTCGCGGTTGGCAGCCTGAGCGCGAGCGATTGCCCAGCCCGGCGTGGTGGCCTTTACGTTGTTGCTCACCCAGAGTCGCTTGGCACCACCGTACAGGCGCGACGAATTGTTGGGGTCGAGCACAAACGGCGCAATGAAATTTGCCTCACTGGTGCCGTTGCAGTAATTTGGAGACGGCCCGGCGGCGTCCGCGATGCCATTACAGATGTATTGAGCACTACTACCGCCGTTAATTGACCGGTGCAGTCCGAGGTACACATATTCGCCGTACAAATAGTTTGGATCGCCGGGATCCACGGCAGAAGCACCGCCGTCGCCACCGAACACCGTTGTCCAGTTGGTGCCGCTGCCTGACCACTTAAGCGAGCCATTGTCCTGCGTGCCGCCGTACACCGCGCCCGCTCCTGCCGACGATGCACCCACACCGTAGAACTGGGTGATGGAGAGGCCGTTGTTGAGGCTCGTCCATCCGGCAACGTTGCAGTTGGTCTGAGCTTGCAGTCCTTCAACGCTCGCGACTTTATAAACGCCGCCGTCGTTACCCCAATACACCGTGCGCACGGTTGATGCGTTGAAGTCGCTTGCCTCGACGATGGCGTGATTGTCAGCATGTGAGTGCAGCGGCGCGCAATACCACAGGCTCACTTTGGAAAAGGTCAGGCCGCCGTCGGTGCTGCGATGGTTGTCCAGCCCGCCGACGAGCAACACATTTTCATTGGTCGGGTCGACCCAGATCGCGTTGTTGTACCAGCCCTGTCCGGCCAGATGGAAGGGCGTCGCACGCGCCGTCCAGCTCGCGCCGCCGTCGGTAGACGTGTAGATACGGCCATCCTGTGTTCTGCTGCCCTGCGTTTGCACGCCCGCGTAGAGACGTCCGGTCGAGCGTGCCCAGGCAATCTCGACGCGGCCCCACGAAAAACCAGACGGATCGGTCGCCGTCGCGGGCACCAACACGTTAGAAAAGGTTGCGCCGGAATCGCTGCTGCGTTCGATACGCCCGTCGTTCCGACCGGCAACGGCGCGGGTTGGATTCGACACGTCAAATTTGACATCGAGCACACGCGAAAAAGAAACCTTGCTCCAGCTGGCGCCACCATCGGTGGTTCGGTAGATGCCACCCTCGGTTGCCGCGAGCAGTATCAGCGGGTTGGTTGGATGGATGCTCAACCGGTTGACGTAATACCAGTCCGCGCTTGCCGTAGGCGATGCGGCGGTCAGTCGAAACCACGACGAACCGCCGTTGGTGGTCTTGTAAACACCGGCCCCGCGGATGGCGTCACCGTTATAGAAGCCTTCGCCGGTAGCGGCATACATCACGCTGCTGTCAAGCGGATTAATTACGATTGAAGATACGCTGAGCGTTGCGCCAAAACTGTTGACCGGGTTCCATGAGGCACCTCCGTCGGTGGTCTTCCAGATGCCACCGCCTACCGAGCCCGCAAATAGCGTAAGGGGGCTGCCCGGTACCGTTGCCAACGCGCGGATTCTGCCGCCAATATTGCCGGGTCCGATCGCCGTCCAGGACGCAGAATTGATACCAGCGTCTTGCGGCGCTATTACGCCATTGGCAGCCGTGCTTTGCGCGCTCGAATCGGCCGCAAGCATTGCCTCACGCGCGGCGATGGCATTACTCAGGCCCATGGGATCTGCTTTGCCGTCGCTGCCCCAGCGCTGACGCTCGCGAAAGCTGGCGGCTTCTCCAGGATGATCCGGCTTCGGTTGTGATACTTTGACGATGGCTCGTTGCAGGCGCGACTCAGGCATGGTGCAGATGTCAACGTTTGACAACCCCCGAACCAACTTTACGCGAGCCAGCGTATCGATGTCCAGATACAGAACGTTCGCAATGTAGTTGAGCGTCCATTCCTGATTGACGTCACAGCGTTCAGACCACGTGTCGGTCGGCACGATGGCTTCAATGTCTGGAGTCGCTGCCGCCGGAATACTGTAAAGCACCGCCACGAAAGCAGTTGCCGATACCACCAGCACGCGCCAATTCGACGCGAACGTTGTTAGTCTTTGAAGCAAGGTAACCCCCGAAAGAATCTTGCCCAACAAGATGGCGGGGCAAGCGTCGGGCAAATTATGCCTCTGAAATTCAGGAAATCAACAGGCTAAATGGGGCCGTCGCTCACGTCAGTATCGAGTGGCTCGGACCCATTCGGCTGCGCAACCACGGCACTATGGGCGAATCGTCAACGCGTTTAGCCATGTCGTCTAAGACGCTTTTTCGCAGTCGCTGCTATTCCTCGTCCCAGTCTTTCCAGGCTACGCTGAACGTCGTTCGATAGACGTTCACCGCTCGACCTACGGTAGGCTCGAAGATGTCGTGCCCGATGACGTCAAGCGTGCCATAGTGCTTTAACCGATCCTTCACCGGGCCTTTCATACCGGCAAAGTACAAGTCGACGCCTTGGCGTGACAAATCACTATGCAGCGCAATCAATGTGTCGGCGGCCGTAATGTCGATGTCGGTGATGGCGTCGGCCGCCACAACAATTCGCCGCACCGGTGAAGCAGCGTTAGCGAGCGCGCGCAACACTTCGTCGCGAAACAATTCTGCATTGGCGAAAAAGAGCTGTGCGTCCCAACGAAACAGGATCAGTCCCGGCACCGTTCGCCCCTCGGGGTGCCGCATGATGTCGTGATACCCCTTCTGTCCATCCACCCGCGCCAGCACGGCGAAGTGCGGATGCCAGGCATTCCACACAAGGACAAGCACCGCCAGCGACAGCGTGAGCAAGATGCCTTCAATGACGCCGACCAACGCAACGCCCAAAAAACTCACCACCGCCAGCGCAAATTCCACCGGGCGCTGGCGCCTCATCGCCCACATGCCCGAGAAGTCGACAAACGACAGGCAGGCGGCGATGACGACCGCACCCAGCGCCGCAGCGGGAAGGCTTCGCAGAAGATCGGGTGCCAGTACGAGCAGCAGCGTAATGGCGGCTGCGCCAACCAGCCCGGTGAGCTGTGTCTTCGATCCGGCGGCCGCAGCGATCGGCGTTCGAGAGGCGCTGCCGCTGACCGAGAAGCCCTGAAAAAGCCCGGCTGCAATATTGGCCGCACCCAGCGCGACCATCTCCTGGTCCTGGCTCACCCGGTAGCCAGCGCGCTGCGCCAGAGATCGTGACAATACGCTGGTATCGGCAAATGAAAGTACCGCGATCATCGCTGCACCTGGTAGAAGCTGCAGCACGTCGGCCCACGCAACGAGCGGAATCCGAAGCGCCGGAAGCCCTTGCGGAAGCGGCCCAAGCACTGCAAGGTGTGATGCAGACGCCAGATCGAACACAGCCGACACAACCGTTGCCATGCCGACCGCAAGCAGCACACCGGGCCAGTTTGGGCGAATCCGCTTCAGTAACACTATGCCGACGAGACACATCGCGCCAAAGGCAAGCGCAATGGGATTCATTTTTCCTTCTGCAATGCCGTTAGCGAGCAAACCGATGCGCGCTGTCAGTCCATCAGTGCTGATTGAGAAGCCGAGCACTTTCGGCAGCTGGCCGATGATAACGGTGAGCGCGATTGCGTTCAGGAAGCCAATCCGGATGGGCTTCGAGAGCAAGTCCGCGATCAGACCGAGGCGAAGCAGGCCGATGACGAGCGAGCAGGTTCCCGACAATAGGGCGAGCATTCCAGCCAGCGCAACGGCACGCTCGGCGCTGCCGCCAGAAAGCGGCAGAATCAGCGCTGCGATGACGGCGGCGAGTGTAGAGTCCGGACCCAGCACCATGATGCGGCTCGGCCCCATCAGCGCATAGACAATGAGCGGGAGGATGCTCGCGTACAGGCCGTGGATCGCGGGCACCCCGGACGCCTCCGCGTAGCCCATGCCGACCGGGACTAATATCGCAGTGAGTGCCAGGCCTGCGGCTACATCGTTGAATAGCCAGCCGCGCCGATAGTTGAGCAACACGGCCAGTCCCGGCAGCCAGTGTCGCCACCCGTGTGACGAGACGTCTTGCTTGATCATCGATGGCCTGAAGGAGAGTTTCGTGGACGCGCAGTCGCATTCAGCCATTACGATAAGTCCTGCGGCATGCGCCTGCAGGGTCGCCCACACCTTATTCGCACGACGCTTGACAAAGATCAAATGACAGGGGGTCCGTGTCATCAAAATGTCACAAACACGCTTTAGAAGGACACGTTACTGATGACCACCACCGATTCCGAAGCACATCCGTCCGATACGGTTGCGGCACGCAATCCGGCCAAGCGTGAGCCAGGTAAGTCCGCGCGAAGATCGATAAAGCGTAATTCCGATATTGAGCGGGCGGGCGAAGCTGTTATTCGCGAAATCGTCGCGTCGCGGATTGACGAAACCGTAAGCGCGCTCAGCTATGCGATGACGCACGCCAGTGACGATAGCCAGACCCAGTTGCTTCAGTCTGCGCTGTCCAGCATGTCACCTGCGGATGCGAAGACAATTCGTCGTGCGCTGAAGCAGGAGCTGGACCCCGGAAAGAAGGCACGCGCGGCTCGACCTGATCCGGACCTCATCCTGACTGATGACCGCCGCGTCGGCGCCTATCCTTACAAGAACAGGATGGCGCGCAAGTCCTACGAGTTTCAAAAGTACGTGCTTCAAGTTGAACTACTCAAGCTGGCGCGCTGGGTCAAAGACCACGGCGAGCGTGTCGTGATTCTTTTCGAAGGGCGGGACGCGGCAGGCAAGGGCGGGACCATAAAACGCATGATGGAGCATCTAAATCCGCGCGGTGCGCGCGTGGTGGCGCTGGAAACGCCCACCGAAAAGGAGCGCGGCCAGTGGTACTTCCAGCGCTATGTGCAGCATTTGCCTGCAGCGGGCGAGATCGTGCTCTTTGACCGTTCCTGGTACAACCGCGCGGGCGTTGAACGGGTGATGGGCTTTTGCACCGATGCGGAATACCACGAATTTCTGCGCCAGGCCCCCGAGTTTGAGCGGCAGCTGATCAATAGTGGTATCCGGCTTATCAAGCTCTGGTTTTCGGTGAGTAGAAAAGAGCAGCAGCGCCGTTTCAAGCAGCGAGATACCGATCCGCTCAAACGTTGGAAACTGAGCCCGATTGACCGAGCCTCAACTAACAAGTGGGACCAATACACGCAAACCACAGAGGCCATGTTTGCCGCCAGCGATACCACTGACGCACCGTGGACGATCATCAATTCAGATTGCAAGAAACGCGCGCGACTCAACGCCATGCGCCATGTGCTGCTGACCATCCCGTATGTGCCGCGCGACGGAAAGAGTATCGGTGCGGTCGACACGCGTTTGGTCAGTCGCCCGTCGGTTTCGCGGTCGATCCCCGCTGAGCCGCCGAGGAAAAAAGTACGGTCCGGCTAGACTGCTCGATGAGGATGTCATGCATTTTCAATCACAATTTCGTCGATGGTCCGGGCCGCACGCTTGCAGTCATCAAGCACAGCTCGCAGCATGAAGTAGAAGCCACGCATCTTGATGGCGTGCCATACGGCAGCCTCGTCACCTTCGCGTTCAAATAGCACGCGAACCGCATGCCTCATGACGTCGGTGCCGCGCGTTTCCAGCGTTTCGATCTCGCTGCAGCGCGCCGTGATGGCGTCAACCCGATCACGGCTACCCAACGCGATGACGGCCCGGTTGAGCTGGATGCAGGCATCCGCGCCGAGTGACGACAATTCACGCGCTTGCGCCGTCGATACTTCAATGCGGTGCGTGGCGATCGAATTTGCCACGCTTTGCAGGCCGTCGATCACGCGATCAAGGTCACGGGTGAGCGTGTGCAGTTGATCGCGGTTGATGGGTGTAGTGAACGATTCATAGAGCAGATGGATCATCTCGTCCTTGATGCCGTCGGCACTCGTTTCGTTCAGATTGACCTCCTCGATGAGCGCGGCAATATCGTTGCTTGGATTACCGAGACTCGTGATCAACCGCAGCGTCGCATTCGCGGCTGCGACGAGACGGTCTGCGTGCGCCGTCAGCAGATTGAAGAACACACTGCGCTGGGGCATGACGTTTTTAAGCATTCATTATTCTCCGGACGACAGGGCGCGATGATGAATGGCAGCGGACTAAAGGAAGCCGCGCCCAAGGTACCAAAACACTGCTGCGATCACGCCAGCCGCCGGGACGGTCAGCACCCATGCGATGACCAGATTAAAGGTGACGGCCCAGCGCACCGCTCGCACGTCCTGCGCGGTTCCCACGCCGACGATCGCGCCGGTGATGGTGTGCGTGGTTGATACGGGGATACCGCCGAGCGTGGCCAGTCCCAGACTGATTGCGCCCCCCAGGGATGCGCATGATCCGCTGACCGCGTTGAGCCGCGTGATCTTGGTGCCCATGGTCTTGACGATCCGCCAGCCGCCGAGATACGTGCCCCACGCGATCGCAGCGTAGCAGGCGTACACCACCCACATCGGCAGTGTGCTCACATCAGTGGTCGACACACCCGCTGTAATCAGCAACAGCCAGACGATCCCGATGGTCTTCTGGGCATCGTTGCCGCCATGTCCGAGACTGTACGCCGCAGCCGCGAAAAGCTGGCCCGAGTTGAACCAGCGCGACGCCTGGTGCGGTGACTGGTTTCGGAACAGCCAGGCCACGAGCACCATCAGCATCCCGCCAATCAGAAAGCCTACCAGCGGCGAAATGATGATGAAGATCAGTATCTTGCCGAAACCTCCCCAGAGGATGGGCGTGAGCCCGCCAGCCTTCGCAACGGTCGCGCCCACGAGGCCGCCCACCAGCGCGTGTGAAGATGAAGATGGAATACCGTAGTACCAGGTGATGATGTTCCATGCCAGCGCGCCCATGAGCGCACCAAAAATCACGTAATGATCAACCAGCGTTGGATCGACGGTTCCTTTGCCAATGGTGGCAGCCACTTTGAGCTGAAAAACCCACAGTGCAATAAAGTTGAAAAGCGCGGCGAAGGCTACGGCTTGTTTCGGCGTCAGCGCGCCCGTTGCCACGATTGTGGAGATCGAGTTTGCACCGTCGTGAAACCCATTCATAAAGTCGAATGCCAGAGCAACTGCGATGAGCAGTCCGAGAGACCAGAGGCTGATGGTGATGTGTTGCATGGCGTGCGCGTGTCTCGCTCGGGTAATCAGGAATTCTCAATGAGGATTTCCTCGATCGTCTTCGCAGCATCCTCACAGCGATCCAGTACGTTTTCCTGCAGCGAATAAAACTCCCGCATCTTCATCGCCCACCAGACGGATACCCCACCTTCGAACAACGCCGTGATGGCCTTGCGTTGCACGCGGTCGGCCTGCGATTCGATCGCGTCAATTTCCTTGCAAAGGTTGATCGTCTCCGCCTTCCTGTTCTTTTGCGGAAGTGCGATCACCGCCCGGTTAAGGCGCATGCATGCGTCGGCTCCAAGCGCGGCCATCTCGCGCGCCTCTGCGGTGGATTCCTTGATGCTGTACATGCCCACCGCGTTCACCACATCCTGTAGCGCATTGAGCACGTTATCAAGCTCAATGGTGAGGGTATGGATCTGGTCGCGATTGATGGGCGTAGTGAACGACTGATGCAAAAGCACGATCAACTCCGACTTGATCTTGTCGGCGCTCTTTTCGTGAGTGTTGACTTCCGCCACCAATGCTGGAATGTCCTCGCTCCCCAGGCCCAAGCCGTTGGTCAAACGCAATGTTGCGTTGGCCCCAGCGACGACCCGATCTGAATGAGCAGCAAGCAGTGTGAAGAATTCCTTCCGGTGCGGCATCAGGTAACTGAACATCGGAGTCCTATCTCTCACGTTGAGCCGAAGCCGTATGTGATGCACAAATGTGCAAGCCCCTGACGTGCAAGCCAGGTGATGCGTCGCGTCTCACAGCGCCGACACATCAGCCCGAACGCTCATAGGTCAATGGCCGCGCACGGCTGGTGCGCTCATCAGCATCATGTGCGGTCTGCGGCTGACAAACATTGACCTGTCTCAAGCTTTGCCCAGTTTCGCGGCAAGGTCCGCGCCAGTTAGTCTGTGTCGAGACTAAGTGGAATTGTTTGATCCGTGGGCCGCTGAAAGCGCGTCGTAGCGGTTGAGCAAACGGTGCTAAATTGGCCAGTTAATGCAAGAACTCGGCTAACACCGCCCCCGTGTGCGATTTCGCCCGTGCCTTCAGTAGCATTGGCACGTTGCCAGCAACCACCACGTTGCCGCCACCGGTGCCCCCTTCCGGGCCCATATCGATGATCCAGTCCGCTTCTGCGATCAGGTCGAGGTTGTGTTCGATGAGGATCACTGTGTTGCCAGCTTCAACCAGTCGATGCAGTACGTGGATGAGCTTTTCAACGTCAGCCATGTGCAGGCCGACAGTGGGTTCGTCGAGTACGTAAAGGGTGTGCGGATTCAGCGCGCGGCGACCGTGCGCCTTTGCCTTCACGGCAACGGCCGGGCCGTTTTGCTTTGCCAGCTTTTGCGCGGCTTTCGAGAGTTTTGGCGCATCCTTCGGATCGGTGCTTTCGGTGAGGAAGACGGGGGCTTTGACTTTTGAAAGCTCGGTCACCAGTTTGATGCGCTGCGCCTCGCCGCCGGAAAGTGTCGGGCTCGGTTGGCCCAGCGTGAGATAACCCAGGCCCACGTCCTGCATGAGCTTGAGTGGGTGATGTATCGACGGCATCGTTGCAAAGAAATCTACCGCATCGTCGACATCCATCGCCAGCACATCGCCGATAGATTTTCCGTGCCACAAGACAGCGAGCGTCTCGCTGTTGAAGCGTGCGCCATTGCACACATCGCAAGGCAGCTTTACATCGGGCAAAAAATTCATTTCGATGGTGATCACGCCCGCGCCGGAACACGCATCACAGCGGCCACCTGGGGTGTTGAACGAGAAGCGGCCCGGCCCGTAGCCGCGCATTTTCGCTTCCAGCGTTTCGGCGTAAAACTTGCGAATGTTGTCCCAGAAGCCGATGTAAGTCGCAGGGCAGGAGCGCGGCGTTTTGCCGACTGGCGTTTGATCGACTTCGAGCACCCGGTCAACGTCCTCCCAGCCTTCGAGCGACGCGCAGCCATTCAGGGCTGGCGCTTTCTTGCGATTGTTGCGCGCGCTGACGAGTGCTTCCAGATTGCTGTACATGACTTCGCGCGCAAGCGTCGATTTGCCAGAGCCGGAGACGCCGGTGATGACCGATAGACGAGACAGGGGCAACTTCGCAGATACGTTGCGCAGATTGTTCAGCGTCGCACCTTTGACTTCGACGAACAAATCGCACTTGCCGACCGGCGCTCGCTTGTGCAGCGGATGCTTGAGCGGATTCTTGAGGAAACGCCCGGTGATTGAGGCGGGGTTGCCCTTGATTTCCTCGTAGGTACCTTCCGCCACGATTTCCCCGCCGCGCACACCTGCGCCGGGGCCGAAGTCGATGATGTGATGAGCGCGTTTGATCGTGTCTTCGTCATGTTCAACAACGATCAGCGTATTGCCTTTCGCCTGTAATTTTTCGAGCACATCAAGCAGGATGCGGTTGTCGCGCGCATGCAGACCGATGGTTGGCTCATCCAGTACGTAAGCTACGCCTTGCAAGTTTGATCCCAGTTGCGCGGCGAGACGAATGCGTTGTGCTTCGCCACCCGAAAGCGTCGGCGCAGAACGATCCAGCGTCAGGTAACCGAGGCCCACCTCCTGCAAAAATTGCAGGCGCGATTTCACCTCGGACACAATGTCGCGAGCGATCTCTTCTTCGCGCGGGCCGAGCTTCAATTCACTCATGAAACGCTCAACTTCGATGACCGAATGTTTCACCAGCGCATGAATGCCTTCATCGCGGAAGCGTACGTTGCGCGCAATTGGATTCAGGCGAGCGCCGTCGCAGGCGATGCACACTTCGAACGCCTCTTTTGCGTCGAGGAATGCATCAAGTTCACGGTCCGCGAATTCCTCGCTCACGCGATCATCGCGTTTGTAGCCTTTGACGCTTTCGCCCATGCCTTGGCACGCCGTACACCAGCCGTGTTTGCTGTTGAACGAGAAGAGGCGCGGGTCGAGTTCCGCGAAGCTGGTGCCGCAACTTGGGCAGGCGCGTTTGGTGGAGAACACGACAAGTTCGGCCTCACCGCTGCCCTTCTTCCACGCCAGAACATGCACCACCCCTTTGCCATAGTCGAGGCCGGACGAAAGCGCTTCGCGCAAGGGCTTTTCTTTCTTGGCGTTGACTTCAACGGTCGCTACGGGCAGCTCAATCGTGTGCTCGGCAAAGCGATCCAGCCGCGGCCAGGGCGCGACTGGTATCAGTTCTCCGTCGACGCGCAAATGCTCAAAGCCTTTGCCCTTGGCCCATTTCGCGAGATCGGTGTAGAGCCCTTTGCGATTGATGACCAGCGGCGCGAGCACGGTGGCGTTGCGACCTTTGAACTCACGCAGCACGCGTGACGCAATCGCATCGAGTGACTGTGGCTCAATCGGAACGTCGCAGGTAGGACAATACTGAGTACCGAGCTTCATCCACATCAGACGCAAAAAGTGATAAATCTCGGTTAGCGTGGCTACTGTTGATTTGCGCCCGCCGCGCGACACACGCTGCTCGATGGCAACGGTGGGTGGAATGCCGTGAATCGCGTCCACGTCAGGTCGTGCAGAAGGTTGCACAAATTGCCGTGCATAAGCGTTCAGCGATTCGAGATAGCGGCGTTGTCCTTCGTTAAAAATGATGTCGAACGCGAGCGTCGATTTGCCCGACCCCGATGGCCCGGTAATCACCGTGAAACCCTTCGCCGGAATCTCCACGCTGACGTTTTTGAGGTTGTGTTCGCGGGCGTGCAGGATGCTGATCGACTTAGCCGCAGCGCGCGTCATGTAAGCGGCGCGCGGCTCTTCAGCGCGGGGCTGGTTGCTAAGCTTCAGCGCCGCCAGATCACGGTCATAGTCGTTGAGCGCTTTGCCCGTGTGTGATCGCGCGTCATGGCGGATACCGTTGGGCGTGCCTTCGAAAATGACCTCACCGCCCGCGTCGCCGCCTTCCGGGCCAAGGTCAATCAGCCAGTCGCTCGCGGCAATCAGATCAAGATTGTGTTCGATGACGAGGATGGAATGACCGGCATCAATCAGTTTGTCGAACGCGCGCAATAGCTTGGCAATGTCCTCGAAGTGCAGACCCGTCGTGGGTTCGTCAAATACGAATAACTTGCCACGCGGATGTTTTGCGTCTTCGGGTTTGATGCGCTTGGGCAGCATCGCAATAGGGCGGCCCCCCTCAGAACCCGCGCTTTCGGCCAGATGGCCAGCAAGCTTCAAGCGCTGTGCTTCGCCGCCCGAGAGCGTCGGCACCGGTTGCCCAAGGCGCACATAGTCCAGACCCACATCGGCGAGCGGTTGCAAGGTGCGCAGCACTTCAGCGCCACCCTTGATGTCTTTAAAGAACAGCAGCGCTTCGCTGACCGTCAGGTCGAGCACATCGCTGATGCCTTTTTCGTTCACCTTAACTTCACGCACTTCAGCGCGGAAACGCGTGCCATCACAGTCCGGGCAGCGCAAGTACACATCGGAGAGGAATTGCATCTCAACGTGTTCAAAGCCCGAGCCGGAGCAGGTGGCGCATCGGCCATTGCCCGCGTTAAAGCTGAATGTGCCAGCGGTGTAGGCGCGCTCGACCGCCATCGCGGACTTCGCGTAAATCGCGCGGATCGCATCGAACGCGCCGACGAAACTGGCGGGATTGGAGCGCGATGATTTGCCGATGGGCGATTGATCGACAAACACGACATCGTCGACGTTTTGATGTCCGAGCAACAAGTCGTATGTGCCGGCAGTGTCGGTGGTTTTGCCCTTTGCTTTGTACAGCGCAGGCACCAGAATGTCCTGCACCAGCGAAGACTTGCCCGATCCGGAAACGCCCGTGATG
The DNA here is from genome assembly GCA_025354075.1 of Burkholderiales bacterium. Taxonomy (GTDB): domain Bacteria; phylum Pseudomonadota; class Gammaproteobacteria; order Burkholderiales; family Casimicrobiaceae; genus Casimicrobium. The sequence continues at coordinate 20,163 of JANXNO010000453.1, forward strand.
GTGACCAAGCCGCGCAGCGGGAAGCTGACCGTGATGCCCTTGAGATTGTTCTCGCGGGCGTTGGTGAGAACTATCTCGTCCAACCCGACGCTGGCTCCCTCTCCCGCAAGCGGGAGAGGGTTGGGGTGAGGGTGGTTCTTGGCGCTGCTAGCAAACTTGGACTTTGCGACCCGCGCACCCCCACCCGCAACTCCTCCGCCTCTTATAGGAGAGGGGAGCAAATTAGCGGACGACGCAACCAGCGTGCGATGCGTTCGCGATATCCGCTCTCTCCCCAACAGATAAGCCGCCGTCCGCGAGTCCTTGGTCGTCGCCAATTCCCTTGGCGCGCCATCAAAAATAATCTCACCGCCACGCTCGCCCGGCCCTGGCCCAACATCCAACAATCGATCCGCAGCAAACATGATCTGCGGATCATGTTCCACCACGACCAGCGTGTTGCCGGCGTTGCGGAGCCGCTGCATGACGCCGATGATGCGCGACATATCGCGTGGATGCAGGCCGATGGACGGCTCGTCAAGCACGAACAGCGTATTGGTCAGCGACGTGCCGAGCGCTGTCGTCAGGTTGATGCGTTGCACTTCACCGCCGGACAACGTTCGCGATTGTCTGTCCAGCGTGAGATAGCCGAGACCGACATCGCACAGGTAACCGAGCCGCCCGCGAACCTCACCGAGCACGAGTTCGCCTGCTTCATCAAGCACGGCACCGTCGCCGTGAAAGTCAAGTTCACCAAAGAAGCTGCGCAATTTCGAAATCGGCAAAAGCATCAAGTCATGAATCGTGAGCCCCGGCAGAGCTTCAAGCGTTTCCCGTGAAAATTTGAAGTGGCGCGGAGAAAAGCGTTTCGTTGCGACCAGCACGGAATCTGCATTTGCCTTCGAACCAAGGCGGAAATTCAGCGACGTCGGCTTAAGCCGCGCACCTTCACAGGCAGGGCACGGCGTGTACGCGCGGTACTTCGACAGCAGTACCCGAATGTGCATCTTGTACGCCTTCGTCTCCAGCCAGTCGAAGAAACGGCGCACGCCGTACCACTTCTTGTTGTTATCCTTTTCCCAACTGCGCCAGGTGTCATCGCCCTCGACAACAAAGCGCCGATCCTGCGGTCCCATGTCGCGATACGGCACATCCATCGGGATGTTGCGCGCCGCCATGTATTTTTTGAGATCGTCCTGACATTCCTTGAAGCTCGGCGTCTGCCACGGCTTCACGGCTCCCTCAGCAAGCGTCTTGCCTTCATCGGGAATGACCAAGCCAAGATCAACACCAATCACCCGACCAAAGCCACGACAGGTGTCGCAGGCACCGAGCGGATTGTTGAACGAAAAGCTGGAGGCGTGTGGGTCGGAGTAGGTGATGTCGCAGGCGGCGCAGTGCAGGTCGCTGGAGTAACGCCAGACAGCACCCTCTCCCGCAGCGCGGGAGAGGGTTGGGGTGAGGGCGGTTGCGTTCGCAGTTGAATCTCCCGGGCTCGGAACGCCATCTCCCTCATCCGCCCTGTCGGGCACCTTCTCCCGCGCTGCGGGAGAAGGGCTCGCTGCGTCTACCGCAAAGATGTTCACCCGCCCTTTTCCATGCAACAGCGCCGCCTCCAGTGCCTCCATCACGCGCGCCTTCTCGGCGGTGCCGATGCGCATGCGATCCTGCACCACATGCAACAACGTCGCGCCGTCGCGCTTCTCCTGAGAATGCACGCGGGTGTAGCCCTGCGCGGACAGAAACTGCTCGACCTCTGCCTCCTTGAAATTCTCTGGTACGGTCACGGGAAACGTGATCGCCACACGCGGATCATTCGCTTTCGCGGCACGTAATTTCAGATCAACATAAATCGTGTCAGCACTGTCCCGCGTCACCTTCGCGCCGCAGTTTTGGCAGTGCAACGCCGCCAGTCGCGCGAACATGAGCTTCAGATGATCGTTGACCTCGGTCATGGTGCCAACCGTTGAACGCGAAGTGCGCACCGGGTTGGTCTGGTCAATCGCAATCGCGGGCGGAATGCCTTCGATGCGATCTACCTGCGGCTTGTCCATGCGGTCGAGGAACTGCCGCGCGTACGGCGAAAACGTCTCGACGTAACGGCGCTGACCTTCGGCATACAGCGTGTCAAACACCAGCGACGACTTGCCGGAACCGGATACGCCAGTGACGACGGTCAACTCGCCGGTGTGGATATCGAGATCAATATTCTTGAGATTGTTCTGCCGCGCACCGCGAATGCGGATGTCGGTGCTGGCCGTTGTCGCCAGTGCGCTAGGCGCGGGCGGTGCTACAGATGACGTGGATGCGAGGGATTTGGCGGAAGGACGTTTGCGGCTGGCTGCCATGGGCGGTACTACTCAAAAAATTATCCAGTGCAGCACTTAGACTGCGAATCTATCCAGTAGTTTATAGCGAGCGAGCCAAGCGGCGCACGGTTGGGCGAAAACCACCGAAGACGATCAATTAGTCGCTGTTTTGCTGCGCGGAGCGCACCCAACAGCGGGGCGCTTACATCAACGTCGCATGCGGATGCTGTGGGTGCTCCATCGTGTCCGCGATGAGCCGCAGCGCGCTGTCGCATTCGTCACGGCTCATCGGGCCACCAAGGCACACACGAACCGCATCTGGCGCATCACCATCGGTGCAAAACGCAGCGCCTGCGACGACACCCACGCCTTGACTTCGCAGGTACGACGCAAACTCCACCACGCTCCACGCGGACATCACGGGCAACCACAGATGAAATCCTTCGGGCTGCGCGCTTGGCCCGTATTTGGCAAGATGCGTTTCTGCCAGCGTTTGTCGCGCTATCGATTCGTCGCGCATCGCGGTCAGCACAGCGGCCGCTGTGCCATCAACAATGGCGCGACTGGTGAGCGCAACAGTGATGGGTGAGGCCATCACTGTGGTGGCCCGCAACGCCCCGGCCAGCCGTTGCGCGAGCCGTGGGTTCGGCGCATGGACAAACGCTGTACGCAAACCTGCGCCGAAGCATTTGGAAAAACCAGAGATGTAATACGTTAACTCTGGTGCTAGTTCTGCCAAGGGCGTTGGCGTGGCCAGCGGCAACTTGCAATACGCATCGTCCTCGATGATCGGGATGCTGTATCGCAATGCGATATCGGCCAGCGCCTCACGCCTTGCGCGACTGGTCGTGATGGTCGTCGGATTCATGAGCGTGGGGTTGCAGTACAGTGCCTTTGGGCTCAAGTGTTTGCATGCCTCTTCAAAATCGTGGGGATTCGGCCCGTCTTCATCAAGTTGCAGCGCAAAAAGTTTCACACCAAACTGCGCCGCAATCGCCTTGATGCCGGGATACGCCAGCGACTCGACGCAGATCAGCTCACCCGGCCGCGCCAACAGCGAGACGAGGCCCGCCAAGACGCTGTGAATGCCGGGCGCTATCAGCAGATTCTCTGCGCTAGCACCCTTGAAGTAAGGCCGCATCCAAAGCGCCGCAATTTCCTTATCGACCGCCGAGCCACCAAAGTCCTGATAGCGCAACAGCTCATACATGTTCGACGCAACCAGCGCCTGATGCGCACTCTCCTCAATGCGCGCAACGAGCTTGGCGTCCTGAGGCTCCGGCGGCAGATTCATCGTCATCTCGGCACCGCTGCCGCCACGCAACGGCAGCGATGGGCTGCTGCCGCGAACGAAGGTGCCCGCGCCGGGATGCGAATCGATCAGGCCGCGCTTTCGTGCCTCCGCATAGGCGCGTGCCACGGTCGTGTAGTTCAGCTCCAGCTCGTCCGCCAAGTCACGTAGCGTCGGCAACTTGTCACGCGCACTCAATCGCCCCAGACGCACATCTTCCGCGATCAGATCCGCGATCAACAGATACGCGGGCTTGCTGTTCGCTTGAAGTTGCTTTACCCAATGATGGGCGATTTTTGACATCCATTACTCCAGATAGTCGGTGACTTACGTAGCTGCGGTGACCGCAGTTTCAGTTGATCGCAAAAGTAAGTCGACTTGATCGCATGTGCTGTCTCGCTTCGCTCGCATTTGTTGCATCACTCGCACTGACATGGTGAATTGGTGCAGACGATTTGAGCTTGTTGCATAGGGTGGTGCCAACGCTGCAATAACCGTACCGCATGGCTCTCGCGCAATCTCGGCACACACAAATATTTTTTCGACCGCGTAAATCCGATGCACGCGTATTGATCGCAAATTGATCGCATCGCGTGTCATCGCCCGTGGCATGGATGCTGCAAAACAGGCAAGAGCACATTCGTGTTTCCTAGTACGCACGACCCCAAATCACAGGAGATCCATCATGCCCACCGTCACTAAACCCGCCCATGTCAAAGGTGACTTTCTCGTTAACTACGAAGAGAAAGTTTTTGAAGATGTCAAAGCCGATCCCGGTGAAAAAGCGCTCGTGACTTTTCACACTGTGGCCTTTGAAGGCTCCATCGGATTCGTCAATCTGCTGCAAGCCACGCGCTTGCAGCGCAAAGGCTTCGAGACCTCGGTCCTGCTATACGGTCCTGGCGTCACGCTCGGCGTACAGCGCGGCTTCCCGACGCTTGGTGACGAAGCATTCCCCGGTCATCTGAACTTCAACAATCAGATCAAAAAATTCATGGAAGAGGGCGGCAAGGTCTATGCCTGCCGCTTTGCGCTGCAAGCGTTGTACGGTCATGGCGAGCCGTCGTTGATACCTGGCATTCGCGCGATTAGTCCACTCGACGTGCTCGACATTGTGCTGCTGCATCGCAAGGACAACGCGTTCATTCTGGACACCTGGACACTGTAATCGTGAGCATGCCTCGCATCATCAAGGCCGCAGCAGTTCAGATCACGCCCGATTTCGAGCAGGTCGACGGCACGCTGAACAAGGTGTGCGAGGCGATTGATTCGGCTGCGGATCAAGGGGTACAAATCATCGTCTTCCCCGAGACGTTTGTGCCCTACTACCCGTATTTCTCGTTCGTGAAGCCGCCGGTGCAAATGGGTGCCGATCACATGCGCCTGTATGAGCGCGCCGTGGTGGTGCCGGGGCCAGTGACGCAGGCGGTAGCGGAGCGGGCGCGCGCTCGCGGCCTCGTGGTCGTGCTCGGCGTCGACGAGCGTGACCACGGTAGCCTTTACAACGCGCAACTCATTTTTGATGCGACAGGTGAGCTATTGCTCAAGCGGCGCAAGATTACGCCCACGTTTCATGAGCGCATGCTGTGGGGCATGGGCGACGCCAGCGGCCTCAAGGTGGTAGACACCCACGTGGGCCGCGTTGGTGCGCTCGCCTGCTGGGAGCACTACAACCCGCTGGCACGTTACGCACTGATGACGCAACATGAAGAGATTCACTGCGCGCAGTTTCCCGGCTCGCTAGTCGGCCCGATCTTTGGCGACCAGATCGAAGTCACGATTCGTCACCACGCACTGGAGGCGGGCTGTTTTGTGATCAACGCGACCGGCTGGCTGACCGATGCGCAAATCACCGCCATCACGCCCGATCCGGCGTTGCAAAAGGGCTTGCGTGGCGGCTGCAACACCGCGATTGTTTCGCCGGAAGGCGTGCATCTGGCACCACCCTTGCGTGAAGGTGAAGGCATGGTGATCGCTGATCTCGACATGACGCTGATCACCAAGCGCAAGCGGATGATGGACTCGGTCGGGCACTACGCACGGCCCGAGTTGCTGAGTCTTGCGATTAACGATCAGCCTGGCGCGACATCGCGCCCGATGTTTGATGTAGCACACGAAGGACAAGATCATGACGACCAACGTACCCAGCCTCGCCACGCTCCCACCAGCCAGTCGCCAACTGATGACGGAGCTGCAATCCACCGGATTAAGGCTGCTTGATCCGAGCGCGGGCGCGGCGAGTCGTCGCGGCGGCGCGGGGCCGTCCGACCACAAGGCGGTGACGGTCGACGGCCACACCATCATGGTGCCGGTTCACACGGCCACCGCGTGGACGTCACCTTTTGTCGCCGAAGCACCGGATGCATCGGGCAACAGCCGATTAATGCGCGGCACCATTCCGATTGCCAGCATCACCTTTCCCAAAGCGCCGCGCTTCTACGCGCTGCAAACGCTCGATGGCATCCCGTATTCGCATATCGCAACGCTGCACAGCTCGGACGTGCTCGCCACCACCGTGCTGCAAAACTGCATTCGTTACGAAAGCCGCAAGAAAACCTGCAAGTTCTGCGCGATTGGACAATCGCTGGCTGCGGGCCGCACCATCGCGCACAAAGCGCCGCAGCAACTGGCAGAAGTAGCGCGCGCCGCCGTGTTGCTCGATGGCGTTAAGCATATGGTCATGACCACCGGCACACCGAACGCCACAGATCGCGGTGCGAGCGTGCTTTGCGACAGTGCTTACGCGATCAAAGCCGCAGTAGATCTTCCGATTCAGGCGCAGTGCGAACCGCCGGATGATGACCAATGGTTCGTGCGCATGAAGGCGTCTGGCGTTGACACGCTGGGCATGCATCTCGAAGTGGTGACGCCCGAATTACGCGCGCGAATCATGCCGGGCAAAGCTTCGGTGCCGATTGAGCGCTATATGTCGGCGTTCGCCGCATCGGTTGGTGTGTTCGGTCGCGGGCAGGTCAGCACCTACATCCTCGCGGGCTTGGGCGACACCAGCGAAGCGATTTTGAACATCAGCGAAAAGCTGATCGCGCTCGGCGTGTATCCGTTCGTCGTGCCGTTTGTGCCGATCAGTGGCACGCCGCTGGAAGACCACGCAGCGCCGTCGCCCGAGTTCATGAAAAGCATTCTCGCGCTGCTGGGTGCGATGCTCAAAGCAGAGAATCTGCGCTCGTCCGAAATCAAGGCGGGTTGCGGCAAATGCGGTGCCTGCTCCTCGCTTTCAACATTCGAGGTGTGAGATGGTTGTCGAAGACGACGAAGTAACGGTCGAGGTATTTACGCCGACCGAATTCCGAGTGAAATGGGCAACACAAGTGTGGGAAGAGCGCGAAGCGCACAAGCTGCGCCGCGCCGTGTTCTGCGTTGAGCAGGGCATATTTCTCGGGGATGATCGGGACGCGATTGACGAGCATGCGCAGTTGCTCGTTGCCATGGTTTACGTAGGCGGCATGCCTGATCAAGTGGTCGGCACCGTGCGCATTCATGAGGACGCACCGGGCGTATGGATTGGCTCGCGCCTCGCGGTGCATGCCGCATTTCGCAATCACAGCCGCCTTGGCGCAACGCTCATTCGCCTTGCGGTCAGCAGTGCACACGCGTTGGGCTGCCGCAACTTTCTCGCGCATGTGCAAAGTCAGAATGTGCCGCTGTTTGAACGCTTGAACTGGCGCTCGCACAGGGAAGAAATGTTGCATGGTCGGCCCCATCATCTGATGCAGGCGGATTTGAGTGCTTACCCCCCGTGTCATGACACCGTGAGCGGATTTGTCGCGCAAGGCAAATCGTCGAAATGAATCTCGCGTCACTCGCCGCCGAGCTGCGCAACGGGCGAGGCTTTCGCCACAAGCGCGACATCTGCGATGTGGTGGCCGCACTTGGACGCGCGTTGCCGGGTGGTGCGAACGACATGAATCAGGGGGTGGCTGTCGGTGACGATTGCGCCGCGATTCCTGACGGTGATGGTTATCTGCTGTTTGCGATTGAAGGGTTGGTCGAAGACTTCATCAGCAAGATGCCCTGGTTCGCGGGCTACTCCAGCGTGATGGTGAACGTGAGCGACGTGTACGCGATGGGCGGTCGCCCGATTGCCGTGGTTGACGCGCTATGGAGCAAAGGCATGGAGCCGGGTGGTGACGTACTGAAAGGCATGGCCGCAGCGTCCGCTGCGTATGGTGTACCGATCGTGGGCGGCCACAGCAATAACCAGTCGGATCGCGGTCAACTGGCGGTCGCTATTCTGGGGCGGGCCAAAGCGTTGCTGACCAGTTTTGCCGCGCGTCCGGGAGACGTGTTGCTGATGGCAATTGATTTGCGCGGCGCGTTTGAAGAGCCGTTTCCGTTCTGGAACGCTTCCACCCGTGCGCCAGACTGGCGACTGCGCGCAGACCTAGAAATCCTCCCGCAACTCGCCGAAAGTGGCTTGTGCGATGCTGCGAAAGATATCAGCATGGCTGGCGCGCTCGGCACCACCCTGATGTTGCTCGAATGCTCAAACTGTGGCGCAGAGATTGATCCTTCAGCGATTCCAATTCCGGCGAATGTGCCGCTCAATCGCTGGTTGACTGCGTTCCCAAGTTTTGGTTTTGTGCTGAGTGTGCGCCCGGAAAAAGCGGCGGAAGTACGCGCACGATTTGCAGCGCGAGACATCGCGTGCTCACCCGTTGGCATGGTGACGGAAGGTACGCAGGTCGTCCTGCAAACGGGTGTTGACAAGGCGACGCTGTGGGACTTTGCAGACGATGCATTCA
>JANXNO010000454.1 GCA_025354075.1 Burkholderiales bacterium
GCCGCTCCTACAAGAACGCACAAGGATATAGGTTGAAAGTATTAGTCATCGGTGGCGGCGGTCGCGAGCATGCGCTGGCCTGGAAACTCGCACAGAGCCCGCGCGTGCAGAACGTGATCGTTGCGCCCGGCAATCCCGGAACGCTAGCTGAACCTAATTGCGAAAACGCGATGGCAAGCACAGTTGAGCAATGGGTTGCGCTCGCTAAAAATGAAAAAGTAGCGATGACTGTGGTCGGGCCGGAGGAACCGCTCGCCGCAGGTGTCGTTGACGCATTTCGCGCGGAAGGTTTGCGTATTTTTGGCCCGACCAAATCCGCCGCGCAGCTCGAATCGTCAAAGGATTTCGCTAAAGCCTTCATGGCTCGCCACGGCATCCCGACGGCGGCTTACGAGAGCTTCACCGATGCCCGAGCAGCGCACGACTTCGTTGAAGCCAAAGGCGCGCCGATTGTGATTAAGGCCGATGGTTTGGCCGCAGGCAAGGGCGTGGTCGTCGCGATGTCGCTCGCTGAAGCACACGCCGCCGTCGACATGATGTTGGCGGACAATGCGTTCGGCGCGGCAGGGGCGCGAGTCGTGATCGAAGAATTTATGGCGGGCGAAGAGGCGAGCTTTATCGTCCTTGTCGACGGCAAAAATGTGCTGACGATGGCCTCCAGCCAGGATCACAAGCGCTTGCTCGACGGTGACAACGGCCCGAACACGGGCGGCATGGGCGCGTATTCTCCAGCCCCGGTGGTGACGCCCGCAATGCACGCGCGCATCATGCGCGAAATCATTTTGCCGACGGTCAGCGGCATGGCGAAAGACGGCATCACGTACACCGGCTTTTTGTATGCGGGCGTGATGATCAACGAGGCTGGTGAACCGAAGACGGTTGAATTCAATTGCCGTTTCGGTGACCCGGAAACGCAGCCGATCATGATGCGCCTGAAGACCGATCTGGTTGATTTAATTGAGCATGGCATCAATGGCACGCTAGACAAAGCAGAGGCGGAATGGGATCGTCGCGTTGCACTCGGCGTGGTGATGGCGTCTCACGGTTACCCGGACAGTCCGCGCAAGGGCGACGCGATTCGTGGACTGCCTGCCGCATCTGATGATGCGCATGTGTTCCATGCGGGCACGGCGATGAATGACGGACAACTGGTGACCGCAGGTGGTCGCGTGTTGTGCGTGACCGCCCTCGGCGACAACGTAAAAATCGCGCAGCAGCGCGCCTATGAAGTGGCCGACGGTATCTCGTTTGACGGCATGCAAATGCGCCGTGACATTGGCTGGAGAGCGATCAAACGATGAGCAGTGAGCAGTCTTCACCGGTTACGCGAGACGACGTTGCCAACGTCCGCATTTTTCTACTCAAACTGCAAGACGACATCGTCAATGCTTTGCAAGGCGTTGATGGCGGCACGTTTATTCGCGATCAATGGCAACGTCCCGAAGGCGGCGGTGGTATCTCGCGGCTGATCGAAGGCGGCCGCGTGATCGAGCGTGGCGGCGTGAATTTTTCGCATGTGTTCGGCGCGAAGTTGCCGCCGTCGGCCACTGCCGTTCGTCCGGAACTGGCTGGCGCAAAGTTCGAAGCGATGGGCGTGTCGCTGGTGATTCATCCGTTGAATCCGTATGCACCGACCACGCATATGAACGTGCGTTTTCTGATTGCTACACCGCCTGAAGGAGCGCCTGTCGCATGGTTCGGTGGTGGGATGGATTTGACGCCATACTACGGCTTCACAGACGACGCAGTGCATTGGCACAACGAGGCAAAGGCCGCCTGCGATCCGTTTGGCGCAGACGTTTATCCACGCTTCAAAAAGCAGTGTGATGACTATTTTTATCTCAAGCATCGACAGGAGCCGCGCGGTATCGGCGGCACGTTTTTTGATGATTTCAGCGCGTTTGGATTTGCGCAGAACTTCGCGTTGATGCGTTCTGTGGCGGAGCATTTTGTGCCCGCCTACATCCCGATTTTGCAGCGTCGCGTTGACATGCCGTACGACGCGCCGCAACGTGACTGGCAACTCTACCGCCGCGGTCGTTATGTCGAATTTAATCTCGTCTGGGATCGCGGCACGCACTTCGGTTTGCAGTCGAATGGCCGCACCGAGGCCTTCCTCATGAGCATGCCGCCACTGGTGAGCTGGCGCTACGATCACAAGCCGACGCCGGGTACGCCTGAGCATGCGTTGTACACCGATTTCCTCATCAACAGGGATTGGGTATGACCGTGAAAGACGACGCGCTCCTCGCCGAAGGTTTCGTTTCAAGCGAAGAGA
>JANXNO010000463.1 GCA_025354075.1 Burkholderiales bacterium
CTGGAGCTTTGCAGCACCGGGTCTCAAGCTTGGCCAGGCGCTGGAGTTCGCACGGGCGGGCGAAATCAGCAACACCGCCTTCAGCGGCTATCAGTTTCCTGGCGGCTTTGCGGTAAGTGCGGCGGTAAACACCGACCGTGCAGCATCGCTTGCCGGCTCAGGCGTTGGCCTCAAGTTTGACGGGATGCGCTGGGCCGATCCGCGGCAGAGTGTGAATGTCGACGTGGTCTCTGCGTTCAACTGGCAAAACAGTTTTTCAGTGTTCGGCAAAGTGGGCGTTGGCCGCGCCGACGGGCGCAACACACCGGAATGGGTTTCGCCTGTCCTGTCCGCCCAGGATCGTACTGCGCTCTCCTATGGCGTGGGGATGCGCTACGACTTCACCCAGAGTCTCGGTCTCAAGCTCGAACTGACGCGTGGCACCCGTTTTGGCGTTGATCGCCTGCGCACCGATATCGATCCGGACGCGGTGAACTTCGGAATTCGCTGGTCGTTCTAGCGGTCGTCGCGCAGAAAAATACAAGGCGACCGCGGTCGCCTTTTTTGCGAGCTTTTTAGCGATAACTTTGTCCGCAGACGCTCTTTCACATTGGGCTAGTAACCTCTTTTATCGATTTATCGACTCGCGACGATTTATGCGCTTATCCCCACACTGCGCGCGGCATTACGGTAAAAGCTGTTTACTTTCGCTCACCTTTCTAAAATTGTGCGCATGACAATTCAATTGATTTTTCTTGCGCGCCTGCGGGAACGCTTTAGGGTGTCTCGCGAGGCGTTCGCTCTGGCTCCCGGCGCGGCAACCGTTTCAACGCTGCTCGATCAACTGCGCGAGCGCGGCGGTGCATTTGCTGAAGAACTTGCTCCCAATCGCGCGTTTCGTGTCGCAGTGAATCAGGATGTGGTGACATTCGATCATCCGCTCAAGGCGGGCGACGAGGTCGCGATTTTTCCCCCCGTGACGGGCGGTTAACGTGGCGAGTTTCGTTCGCGTGCAGGTGCAGGATTTTGATGTTGGGGCTGAGATCGCCGCACTTCGCTTGGGCAATCCGGCGGTAGGCGCGGTCGCCAGTTTCATTGGTTGTGTGCGCGACATGAACGAGGGCGATTCAATCGGCCTGATGTACCTCGAACACTATCCCGGCATGACCGAGCGTGAGCTGGAAAAAATTGCGACCGAGGCGCATGGTCGTTGGGACATTTTTGACACGCTGATCATTCACCGTGTGGGTGAGCTCAGGCCGCTGGATCAAATCGTGTTTGTGGCTGTGACCAGTGCGCATCGCGGTGAGTCGTTCGCAGCCTGTGAGTTCATCATGGATTTCCTCAAGACGAAAGCGCCGTTCTGGAAGCGTGAGGCAACGCCGCAGGGTGATCGTTGGGTCGATGCGCGTGTCAGTGATGATGCAGCCGCCGCGCGCTGGAAGCAGTGATTTCACATGACTGAGATCGTACTGATCGGGCTCGACTGGGGCTCTACCAACTTGCGTGCCTTCGCGTTCAACGCGCAAGGCGAGGTGGTGGATCGTGCGGAGTCCTCGGCCGGCGCGCTCACGCTTTCGGGTTCGGCGCAGTTTGATGAGGTGCTGGTTGCGGTGGTTGGCGAGTGGGCGCAACGGCACCCGGCGGCGCGCCTGATTGCGTGCGGTATGGTTGGGGCGAAGTCGGGTTGGCGAGAGGCGGGTTATGTAGGATTGATCGCTGCTACTGACGCCCAGCAGGCTGCCGTGCTGGCCGCAAACGTTGTGACGGTTGCGACTTCACTCGCTCGTCCGCTGCACATCATTCCCGGCATCAAGAGTGATGAGCCCGATGTGATGCGAGGCGAGGAGACGCAGCTCGTTGGCTCAGGCGTGACCGATGGCGTCATCGTGCTGCCCGGCACGCACAGCAAATGGGTGCATATGAGCGCCGGGCGTGTTGAGAGTTTCGCCACTTTCTACACCGGCGAAATGAACTCGCTGATACGAAAGCACAGCTCGGTTGGTGCGCTCGTCAAAAGCGCGCCCGATAGCAATGATGTAGCAGCATTCGAAATGGGGCTGAACTACGCGCGGGCCGGGGCAGCGTCTTGGCTGCATGACCTGTTCGTGCTGCGAGCGTCGGTGGTCACCGGCGCGCGCAGCGAGGCGTTCGTCAGCACCGTGCTCGCGGGCTGGTTGCTCGGATGTGAAATCAGCGCCGCGCTCACCATGTATCCCGACACGCGCGGCGTGGTGCTGGTGGCGAGTCAGACGTTGGTGCCGTGGTACGAGGCCGCGACTCGCGCATTCGCGATTTCATGCGATGCAGTTAGCGCAGAAATGGTGACCTCTCGGGGATTGTGGAGGATCGCGCAAAGCCTGCGTTGAGTCCTACAGCGGCTTCAGTTTCGAGCCCTACAATGCGCCATGGCACAACACAAGCTGAGCAAGCTCTTTGAGCCGCAGTCCATCGCAGTCGTGGGGGCCTCGGAACGAGAGGGCAGCCTCGGGCGAGCGGTGTGGCAGCGGTTGCGCACGTATGCGTACACGGGACGTGTCTTTGCAGTCAATCCGAAGCATAAAAAAATCTTCGACGATCCGTGCTATCCAAGACTTATTGATCTGCCGGAACGGGTCGACCTTGCGCTGATCGCTGCACCGGCTGACGCCTGCGTCGACATCATCCGCGACTGCGGGGCGAGCGGCTGCGCCTACGCGTTGATCTTATCGCACGGCTTTGATTCAACGTCGGCTGAAAGTACCAGCGAAAAAAACGTCAAAGCGGTGCAGGCGTTGATGGACGCGGCACGCCAATCGCGGGTGCGGCTGATTGGTCCCAACGCGCGAGGCTTGTTGCGCCCACGCATTGCACTCGATGCCTCTGCGATGACTGACGTTGCTGCGATGCCGTCGGCGGGTTCGCTGGCTGTGATCTCGCAATCAGGCGCATGGCTGTCGATCCTGCGCGACTATGCTGCGGGCACCTCCATTGGCTTCTCCAGTCTGCTGTCGCTGGGTGCTTCGCTTGATCTCGACTTTGGCGAACTGATGGATTACTTCGCGTTTGACGCCTATACGTCGGACGTGTTGCTGTACATCGAAGAAGTCAAGAACGCGCCCTCATTCATGTCCGGCGTGCGCCAGATTTCGCGGATGAAGCCGGTGGTGGTGCTCAAGGCGGATCGCGCTGATTTGCACCGATCACCCGACGGCACGCACGCCACCGTACTCGCCCAGCATGACCGCGTGTTTGAGGCGGCCATCGCGCGCGCGGGTGCCGTTCGCGTGCAGACGGCGATGCAGATGGTGAGCACCGCCAGGCTGCTCACCGCTGACCGTAGCCACGCCCAACACCGCATCGTGGCGATCACCAACGGCCGCGGCCCGGGTTTGGTGGCAGCTGACTCTGTGCGGGCGCAGGGCCTGACCTTCGCGCCATTGTCTGATGCTACGTTTGACACCTTACGCGAGGCATTGCCAGCCCATGCCAGCGTAGGCAATCCGCTCGACCTGGCGGGAGATGCGACAGCCGAGCGGTATCGCGTTGCCCTCACCGCCGTGTTGGCCGATGAATCGGTTGACGTGTGCATCGTGCTGTTTTCACCGCAATCGATTGTGAGCGCGCTGGATGTCGCGACTGAGATTGTGAAAGTATCAAAGGCACACCGAAAAACGGTGCTCGCCGTGCTCGGCGGTGGTGCCAGTGTGCTGCCCGCGCGCGCCTTGCTCGATCAGGCGCGTATCCCGCAGTTTTTGAGCGCGGAGAACGCCGTTGATGCGATCGGCTTTCTCGAAACTTTCGTGCGAAATCAATCCCTGCTGCGACAAGTGCCCGCGCAAAGCGTGGATGGTTTCACCCCGCATGTGGAACACGCGCAGGCGATCTTCGATCATGTCCGCGCGGATGGCCGCACCCAGCTTTTCATGCATGAAGCGCGGCAATTGCTCGGGGCGTTTGGCATCGCGATGATCAACACGGGAATGGCGCGCACGCCTGCGGATGCGGTCACGCTAGCTGATAGTTTTGGCTATCCGGTCGTGCTCAAAGTGGTGTCGCCCGATATTGCGCACAAGACGGAGGTGGGCGGCGTGCAGCTGGACTTGCGCGACGCCAGAAGCGTGCGTCGTGCCGCAAAAGAAATCTTCGAAGCCGTCGCGCAGCAAGCACCGGATGCGCGCGTGATCGGCTTGACGGTGCAGCCATTTGTTCGACATCGCGGCCAGCGCGAACTATATCTCGGCCTCGCCATTGATCCGACGTTTGGCGTGGTGATGGGCTTTGGCGCTGGCGGCTTAAGTGTTGAGCGGGTAGACGACGTGGCCTTCGAGCTGCCGCCGGTGAACGACGTGCTCATCGCCAACCTGATTTCGCGCACCCGCGTGTCGCGCCTGCTTGACGCGTACGGCAACGTGCCCGCGATTAATCGCGATGCGCTGACTACGCTGATGCTGCGTTTTTCCACGCTGGCGTGCGTGTGCCCTGAGATATCTGCCTGCGATTTGAACCCGGTGATCGCCTATGCGCATGGTGCGGTGGCCGTCGATGCGCGCATCGTGCTGCGGCCACGCGATGAGGTTGCACGAATCAAAAAACTGGGTCGCTACGCCCACCTGGCCGTTTATCCGTATCCGCGCGAACTCGAAGAAATGGTCACGCTGAAGGACGGCATCCGTCTGTTCATTCGGCCTATTCAACCAGAAGACGCGGAGCGTGAGCGCGCGTTCGTTGCGCGGCTGTCGCCCGAGACGTTGTACTTTCGCTTCATGATGCCGGTGCGCGAACTCTCTGCCGCCATGATTGAGCGCTTCACGCAAATTGACTATGGCCGCGAACTGGCGCTAGTCGGCATCACGGGCGAGGGGCCGCAACAGCAGATGGTTGCCGTCGCACGCATCACGCCCACCACCGTGCCTGCGCGCTGCGAGTTTGCCATTGTCGTCGAAGAAAACATGCACGGCACGGGCCTCGCACGAGCGCTCATGCATCGATTGTTTGATGCGGCACGCAGTCGGGGCTACGAAGAGATGGAGGGCTCGGTACTGCGAGAAAACCCGCGCATGCTCAAGTTTTGCGAAGCCATGGGTTTCACCATCGAGCCCAATCCGGACGATTCCAACGAGCGTATCGCGCGTCGTGCGCTGGTTGACTAACGGGTATTACCGCGCCTTGCGCAATCGGTGGGCCGAGGGCCAACTGCGCAGCACGCTACTGAGCTTTTCTATCGGGGCCGAACCTTTTGTTGGCGCAAATCGGACCGCATTATAAATTCTCGAAAATTCAGTGAATTTGGTTGCGTGATCCGGCCACCATGCGGCTGCCCGCGCCATCACGGAGGTCACCGTTTCATGGCGATCAATTGGCAGTCCTGCTTTGGCGAGCCTCGTCCGACCGGATCGCCACATCCGCATGGCGGGATCCAGTGTTCGCTCGTTTCGTTTGATCCACAGCCACCACGCGCCTCCCATGAGTGCGCCGCTGGCAGTGATGGCAAGCAGCATCCAGCCGAGTGCCGTGAATGCGTTGATGCCATCGAGGCCCAGACCCTTTAACAGTTCTTTCTGGCGGTCGCGATCAAACCCGATGACCCATTTGGTGTAGCTGAAATTGGCCTGTTCCCAAGTGTTAGCCAAGCCGGAAAAAGAAAGCCAGTTGCGCGTGTTAACGAGCATGCGCTCAGTCTCGGGCAGTGCTTGCTGCAAACCCATTTCGATGCGATCAGGCGCGACGGCAGCCGTGGGATCGACACGTCGCCACTGTCCGTCGATCCAGACCTCCACCCAGGCGTGGGCATCGCTTTGCCGCACAATCATGTAACCCGACGGGTGATACTCGCCTCCCTGGTAGCCGGTAACGACACGGGCGGGTATCCCGCTGGCCCGCAATACAAAAACCGCCGCACCTGCATAGTGCTCGCAGAATCCGCGACGGCTATCAAATAAAAATTCGTCAATAGCCGTGAGTCCGCGCGCGCCACCGTAGACCGGCGGATTCAGCGTGTAGAAAAACTTCTCTTGGTTGAAATGTCGGAGCAGGGCACCGACGCGCGTAGCGGGATCCGGGAACTGTGTGGCTAATTCAGCGGCAAATGCTCGGGCGCGTGGACTGAGTTGGCGTGGGCCGGTACGCATTTCAGCGCTGTTTGCAGCGGGCTCTGGCGCTTCGTAATTGCCGCGCGCGAAAGACTGTGCGCGGTACTGCGTCGCACCCGTCGCCGCCCGGCGCACACCGATCTGTTGCGCGTCTGTGAGATACGCGGTTTGCTCGACTGCTGGACCGGAAGGATAGGCGACCGGCAGCTCCAATATCGGCAACCAGCGCGTGTCCTGTCGCTCGACAGTAACGGTGTATTCGATGGCTTCACGCTCGTGTTCCTCCGGCAGGAAATGGATGAAATCACCCCGCATTCGAGCGGCCGTTTCAGTGCCTACGCTCCATGTCACGCCATCAAATTCGCGCAGCACAGGGCCGCGCCAATAGAGCGCGGCGGTGGGCGGCTTTCGCTTTTCAAACTCGACGCGAAAAGCGGTCTCTTTGGACAGGATGAGCTGGGCAATCTGGCCGGGACGCATCTCTTCAGACAACCCGCTTTGCCCGGTGCTCGTGTCGCGCATACCCCACAGCGGTGCCGTTGCGCGTGGAAAAAGAACAAACAGCATGGCCGCGAGCGGTATGCCCAAGAGCGTGTGTGCAGCCGCGCCCTTGACGTGATGCACAAGCGTTGATCGTGCATCTGCTGCCGTTGACGGTGCATCAAACAGGCGCAGGGCGGCCACATAGACGATGATGACGGGTGGCACACTCAGCGCGGCAAGCAGCCCTAGATTGTCAAAAAAACTGGCCACGTACAACACCAGCGCCATACCCCAAACGACCATGAAGTCTCGCGTCGACTTAGCCTCGATGAGCTTGAGCGGGCCGAGAATGAACAGGAGCGCCACGCCTGGATCGCGACCAAAGAGACGACCATATTGTTGAAATACCAGCACGCCAGCGCCCACGGTGAGCAGCATCAATAGGCCACGCCATATCAGCGAGCGAGGCTGTTGCTTCACAAATACACAGACGGCGAGCGCGACGATGCCAAGCGCAGCGATGACGGGCTTGGCGGAGAGAACATTCGCCGCCTGCGCCAGCGCAATGGCGAACGCCATGAAGCGGCGCGCTCGCAAGTCGGGATTAACCGTCGTGGGCTTCGGCTGTTTTCCGCTCTTTGTCTGGCGTCGCCCCTGGGCGCGATCATTCAACGAAATGGTTGAAGCGCTCATCGCAAGCCTCGCACCGACTCGATGCGTTGTGGGTACGCCGCCAGCAGTAACGACGCATCAGCAAATTGCTGCGACCCATCGGCGAGCGGCAGGTGACCGTTTGGCAGTGTCAATTCATAAGCGCAATTTTCGTTGTGCGCACGCAACAGCCACGCTGCCATGCGCGACAACCGCGCTTCGGTGTCACTCAGCGTGACTGCCTGCCACGACAACTCGATTTCCTGCCGATGGCCACTATCACCGGTTCGCGTGTACCAGTCGCCCGACTTGGCGACCTGTTTCCACGCCACGCGCTTTAGTGAATCGCCGGGCGCGTAATCGCGCAGGCTGTCGGGGTCGTGTGCTACGTGGAGATTGCGCGATGCTGCGCCGTCATTGTCACCCGCCATCAGCGGTAGCGGCGGCGGCGGCGTTTCTGGTTGCGGCTCAATGACGCCCATCCATTCAAAATGAACGTAGCTCCAGGCGCGAATCAGGCCGTACGGCGCACGGCTTTCAACGACGATTCGCCGCAGCGCCATCAATCCACGCCGCACAGCCGTGAACGCTAGCGGCACCACTGCGGAGCTGTCACCTCCCAGCGAACGAGGTTGACTTTTCGCAGCGATTTTATCGATGCCGTCGCCTTTTGCCATCAGCGAAATGCCATCGCGAGCGCGTTCTGGTGAGGCCAATGCGACAGAAAACACCAGCGATTCGCCCACTTTGCAATGCGGCGAGCGGCCCGCGCGCACGATCAGCCCGCGCAGGTTTCTATAGCTCACCAATAGTGCCGCCTGCATCAAACCCGCAAGCAAAAATGCGACCACAAATGCCAGCGAAAGTTGGTAGTTAACGCCGACCAGCAAAAGCACGACCGCCGTCAAAATAACGAACAATCCGCGCCCGGTGGGCAGCAAATAAATGCGGCGTTGCTCCAGTTCGACCTCGTCGGCCGATATCGCGGTGTGCCCAAAGCTCAGGTGCCAGCGCGCGCGCTGCCGCGACCACCATGACGGTGATGATGTTGCAGACGACACAACAGCCTCCACAGCTACGGTGCCGCGACGCCCACCAGCACCGCGTTGGCGAGCTGACTGCCTTTGCTCAGGCTGTCGTGACTCGCGCTCAGGCGGTGACTCACGACGGCTGTCCACACGGCTTGCACGTCGTCCGGCGTTACGTGATCGCGGCCCGACTGGAGCGCCTCGGCGCGCGCTGCGCGCAGCAACGCCAGCCCGGCGCGTGGTGAGAGGGGGCGTGTGGCGCCAGCCCGGCTCGCGCTTAACAGCTGTTGAACATAGACCAGCACCGCGTCGGACACATGAATTTTCTCAATCAGGGCTTGCAGCTTGGCCAACGCATCGGCAGAAAGTACCGCTCCGAGCTTGATGGCGCTGGCACGACGGTCACCGCCGCGGAGCAACGCAATTTCTGCGTCCGCACTGGGAAAGCCTAGCGTCAAGCGCATCATAAAGCGATCCAGCTGGGATTCGGGCAGCGGAGACACGCCGACCTGATCCAGTGGATTCTGCGTCGCAATGACAAAGAAGGGGAGCGGCAAGTCGCGGCTTACGCCGTCGACCGTGACTTGTCGTTCCTCCATCGCCTCAAGCAGTGCGCTTTGCGTTTTGGATGGCGCACGATTGAGTTCATCGGCCAGCAACACCTGCGCAAAAATCGGCCCTGGCGTGAAGCGCATGGCCTGTGTGGCGCTGTCCCAAATCGACAGCCCAAGCAGGTCAGACGGTAGCAAATCGTTGGTGCACGGCACTTTGTTGTAAGCGAGGCCGAAGGTCTTGGCCAATGCCAGCGCGAGCGTTGATTTACCGAGGCCCGGTGCGTCCTCGATCAGCAGATGGCCCTGCGCCAGCAGGCAGGTGACGGCCAGGCGGGTGACGTCGGATTTGCCCAGTACAATCGAATTGAGTTGAGAATGAATGTCGCTGAGCAACTTGCTCGCGGTAAGAATGTGCGGCGATGGGGACACTAAAAATTCCTGAACCGTGAAAAAACAAACGCTGTTGGTCAGTGGCAGTCGCGATCTGAAACTTGACATGCGTCATACGCATGTACAACGCGACTGGTTTCAATGACGGCAGCAAGTGCAGGGTGCCAACGCAATCAGACCACCGAGCGACCTGATGCACCCATGCAAGTAGCATATTAGCGGATGAGCGTCGCCGATCAGTTTGCGCCGTTTTTTGTATCGCTGTGTCTTTGTCGGATTTTCTGTTGCAAACGCCTTTCGCTCACCCACCATGTTGACCTCAGAGACCGCCGGTGCGCCCGCCATCGTGGTGCGCGACCTGAAGAAGTCCTACGGCGCAGTCGGCGCGGTGCGCGGAATCACCTTTGCGGTGGCGCCCGGTGCAACGGTCGGCTTGTTGGGCGGTAACGGCGCAGGAAAGACGACCACCATTTCAATGTTACTTGGCGTGCTCAAACCAACGGCTGGCAGCATCGAATTGTTGGGGTTGTCGCTGGCTTCGCATCGCTACGACATCCTGCCTCGCATCAATTTCACCTCACCCTATGTTGATTTGCCGAAGCGCCTGTCGGTCGTTGAAAATTTGCGCGTGTTTGCCGGGTTGTACGGCGTGCGTGATGGCATAAAGCGCATCACGGAATTGCTCGGTGAACTTGATCTTGAAGAGGTTGCGGACCGTCCTTACGCCAACCTGTCAGCCGGTCAACGCACCCGCGTGAGTCTCGCCAAGTCGTTGCTGAATTCACCGGAATTATTGTTGCTTGACGAGCCATCTCTTGGCCTGGCCCCGCGCCTGGCTGAAGAGATTTTTGTCACGCTGGGCGCATTGAACGCATCCGGCCTGAGCGTGCTGCTGGTGGAACAAAA
>JANXNO010000479.1 GCA_025354075.1 Burkholderiales bacterium
GTCGCCGTCATCAATAAGGGCGTGAGCCTGCTCACGGTGTCGGACGTCAAGCTGACCGGAGACGACTACATCCTGATTTCGACCACGTGCAGCAAATCGACCCCGATTTCCGCCAACGGCCGCTGTGGCGCGACGATCCGCTTTGCGCCGAAAACGCTCGGCGCACGCCCCGGAACGCTGGAATTCACGCATAACGCAACCTCGGGGACAGCGACCGTCGCGCTGGCCGGCAACGGCATCGGCGCGTCGAGCGGCACCCCGCTGAAGCGCGAGATGATCGAGTACCGCTTTGCCGCTCTTGATTACTACTTCATTACCTCGCGTGACACTGACAAGACAACGCTTGACGCAAACACTGGCTGGACGCGCACGGGCGAGAAGTTTTTCGTGTATGCGACGCCGGTCACGGGCATGCTGGGCGTCAACCGCTTTTACTTTGACAAGGTGGCACTCAACGCGACACGCGGCAGCCACTTCTACACGCTGCTCGCGAGCGACATCACGATGCTTGCCGCGCTCAATCCAGCCAAGGCCGCCACGCCGGGCCTGCCGCAGAACGAAGGCGTTGACTCCTATGCCTTTCTGCCGCTGGTGCCCGGCGTAGGCGGCTCGTGCGCGAGCGGTTTGCTGCCGGTCTACCGTCTGTTCCGGGGCGCGACGAGGTTCCCCGACGATCCTAATCACCGTTTCACCGTAAGCGTTGCAACGTACAACAGCTTCGTCGCCCTGGGTTGGGACGGCGAGGGGGTGAGCTTCTGCGTGCCTTCGAATTAGCATTGCAGCACACGTCCCCTCTGGACCAACGAAAGTGATGTTTTGAATTTATTTGATGCGACGATCCTGGGCATCGTCGAAGGCGCGACCGAGTTTCTACCGATTTCCAGCACTGGGCATCTGATCGTGGCGGCGTCGTTGCTGGGCGCACATGACGAAGTCGGCAAAGTGTTCGAAATCGCCATCCAGATCGGCGCGATATTCGCCGTGGTGTGGGCCTATCGGGATCGGTTCAGCAGCGCGCTGACAGGCCTCGGGCGGGTGCCCAGTGCCAACCGGTTTGTGCTCAATTTATTGGTCGCGTTTTTGCCGGTGGCGGTGCTCGGACTGCTGTTCAACAAGGCGATCAAGTCGGTGTTGTTTAATCCGTATGGCGTGGCTGCAGCCTCGATCATCGGCGCATTCATTATTTTGTTTGTGGAGCGCGACAGCGTACGCGAACAGCGTGAGGTCAACGCCCGGATCACCTCGGTTGATGCCATGCGCCCGATGGATGCGTTAAAGCTCGGCCTCGCGCAATGCTTCGGCCTGTTTCCCGGCATGTCGCGCTCCGGCTCGACCCTGATCGGTGGCATGCTGTTCGGTCTGTCGCGCCAGGCAGCGACCGAGTTTTCGTTCTTTTTGGGCGTGCCCACACTCGCTGCGGCGAGTCTCTATTCGCTGTACAAAGATCGCGCGCTGCTGTCCGCTGCCGATCTGCCTGCGTTCGCCGTCGGCACGGTGGTGTCGTTCATCGTGGCGCTGATCGTCATTCGCTGGTTGATTCGCTTCGTCGCGAGCCATTCGCTGCGCGTATTCGCGTGGTATCGCATCGCGTTCGGTGCGCTGATCCTCGCGGCGGGCGGGCTGGGCTGGGTGAGCTGGCCGCAAATTTAACGCGTTTGCGATCCGTCGGCACGCATCAGCTCTTTGCTGAAACGCCCAATGGCGCTGGGCTTAGCGCTATTTATCGGCTATTGTCGACTTGCGCCGCAATAGCGCTTTACGCCCATATTGAATGGGCCTTTCAGCAAGAAGCCGTAGCCAAACTTGCTCGGCTTAACGATTAAATTACGCGGCCAACGGCAGCGCACGCTGATCGACAAAACGATCCGCAGCGTGCTGGTAATACGACGAAAAATCGTTAAAGGCGGCCAGCGCTTTTTCGACGCTTTGATCGTTGCGCAGGGCGAACGTCGTAAAGCCTGAGCGCGACATCAAAAAGATCTGGTCGCGCAACACGTCACCCACCGCGCGCAGCTCGCCTTTGTAGCCGTAGCGTTCGCGCAGCAGGGTCGCCGTCGAGTAACCTCGACCATCGGCGAACGCGGGGAATTCCACCGCGATCAGCGCGAGCTTGTCGAGATCGTTGGCGATCAGCGCAGGATCGTCCGAGGGCGACAGGCGCACACCGAGCGCGCCATTTGGGCCGACGGCCTTCTGCCAGGTGCCCAAGAATTCGCGAAACTCGGTGAGCGGCAGCAACACTTTTGCGCCCGCCGCAATGCCCGAGCCAGCGCCCGCGTCGCCGGTGTATTCGATCCAGCCGTCGGTGCCGTTGTGGTCAACGACAGCGTAGCGATTAATTAACTTCGGCATAAACGCGCTCCTTGAAAGGATCAATTCCGGTGCGGGCCACGACGTCGACAAAACGTTCGTCATCGCGCTCGCGCAGGCTCAGGTAAGTTTGAATAAGGTTCTCGACAACGTCGGCGACTTGCGCCCGCGCAAACGACGGGCCGATGATCTTGCCGATCTTCGCGGTGCCGCCTGCGGGGCCACCAACGCCGCTCGGCATGCCGCTTTGCGCGCCGCCGATGGTGATCTGATACCACTCTTCGTCGTGTTTATCGACGCCGAGAATGCCGATGTGACCGACGTGATGGTGGCCGCAGGCGTTGATGCAGCCCGAGATGTTGAGATCCAGTTCGCCAATGTCGAACTGATAATCGAGCGATTCGAAACGCTCGTGAATTGCGGCGGCGACAGGGATCGACACCGCGTTCGCAAGATCGCAAAAATCGCCGCCGGGGCAGGCGATGATGTTGCCAATCAGGCCGATATTCGGCACCGCCATGCCGAGCGCTTTCAGGTCGCGCCACAGATCGGGCAGTGCGTTCTTTTCAACGTCGGCGAGTACAAGATTTTGCTCGTGCGTGACGCGCAACTCGCCTTGCGAGTACTTGTCGGCGAGTGTTGCAACGGCGTCCATTTCGTCGGCCGTGATGTCGCCCGGAGGCACGCCAATGCGCTTGAGCGACACGCTGACGGCGGCGTAACCATCGACGCGATGCGCATGCACGTTGCGGCGCTGCCAACGGGCGAATTCGTTGCTGGATGCAGCAAAGGTCACGGTGCCTGCATCGTCCACCGGCAAGTCGCGGTAGGTCGATTGCGTGAAGCGCGCGGCGATGGCATTGACGTGCGCTTGCGTGAGCAGTTGCGGGCCGTTTTTGGTGGCTTCGAATTCGGCTTCGACCCATTCGGTGAACTGCGCAGGCGTGGACTCTTTGACCAGAATCTTGATGCGCGCTTTGTACTTGTTGTCACGGCGACCCAGGCGGTTGTAGACGCGAAGAATCGCTTCGAGATACGAGATCAGGTGCTGCCACGGCAGGAAGTCGCGGATGACCGTGCCGACAATCG
>JANXNO010000512.1 GCA_025354075.1 Burkholderiales bacterium
AAAAAGAAATTGCGTTGCGCTGGCCTGTAGCGCGAGCACTGGCAGCGGGACTTGGGCAGGTCGCAGGCTGGCTGTTGAGTTAGTGCGGCAACTGTCTCACCGCACGACGCGCCGCGTATTGCACCAGGTCAAGGTTTGTCGGGAAAGGCACCCGCATCGCCTAGTTTGCATATTGATAATCGCAGGATCGCCGCAAACATCTTCCGCACACCATGAAAGAAAATGTCTATGACTTACCCCACACCTCGCGCCGCTGTGCGGGCGCATCCCTTACCGTCGAGTCCGTTTCGGGCGCAAGCATGGCTGGCTTCGACATTCATGCTCGCGGCGCTGTTGATCAGCGTGTTGCCGGTGACCGCCATGGCTACTGAAGAGCCCAAGTTTGAAGTGGTCACGACAGACGGTGACATCGAAGTGCGCCAATATGCACCGATGGTGGTGGCCGAGACCTTCGTTGACGGCAGTCAGGACGACGCCTCCAGTCGTGGGTTTCGCGTGATTGCGGGCTACATTTTTGGCGACAACAAACGCGCCGGGCAAAGCGCGGAGAAGATCGCGATGACGGCCCCGGTGACCCTCGAAAAGCAGGACGCCTCGCAGAAAATCGCTATGACTGCGCCGGTTACGCTGGAGCCGCAGGGCAGTCGCTGGCGGGTTCATTTCGTGATGCCGTCGCAGTACAAGCTGGCTGATTTGCCTCAGCCCAACAACGCAGCAGTGACGCTTCGTGAGATTCCAGGTCGTAAAGTTGCAGCGTTGCGCTTTTCAGGGTTTGCCGGTGAGGACAAAGTGGCAACCAAAACGGCAGAGTTGCGCGGCTGGATAGCTGCCCGCGGAATGACCGTTGTCGGCGCTGCGCAGCTCGCCCGCTACGACCCGCCGTGGACGCTGCCGTTCATGCGCAGGAACGAGGTACTGATCGAGGCTAAATAACCGGCTGAGTCAGCGCCGCCGCATCGCCTACTGTCCGCTTCGCCGAAAGCGCGGCGCGCTTGCGTAAATCTCGGTCGTCATGCCATTGCCGTCCGGCTGCCAGCCGGGCGGGCCGAACAGATAGCCCGCGACCTCACGAAGACTCCGGGCCTTGCGCAAGTCTCGAAAGAGGTTGATCCACTGCTGAAACGCAATGCGCAACGGATTGTGGCTCTCGATGGGCTGTACCCAGCCGTAGCGCGGCGTGATGTCGTCACGCTCGGCGACGTAGGTACCAAACAAGCGATCAAAAATCACCAGCACGCCGCCATAGTTCGCGTCCAGATATTCAACGTTTGACGCATGATGTACGCGGTGGGCGGAAGGCGAATTGATGACGCCCTCAAGTAAGCCCAATTTGGGAATCCACTCGGCGTGTATCCAGAACTGATAAAGCAGGTTGATCGCAAACGCGAGCAGGATGATTTGTGGCGCAAAACCTAGCCACGCCAGTGGCGAAAAAAATATCAGCGTGAGGGTGATTTTGCCCAGCCAGCCAAGCCGATACGCGGCCGACAAATTGAACTGATTCGGCGAATGATGCACGGCGTGATTCGCCCAAAACCAGCGCACACGATGACTCGCACGGTGAAACCAGTAATACGCAAATTCGAGCGCGAAGAACAACACGATCCAGCTCAGCGGCTCGCGCATATTCCAGGTAAAAACACGATGCTCGTACAGCCATGCTGCACCGGGCAACGCGAGCAAAGCCGGCACGAAGTCGGCGATGCGTCGGCCCGCCGCGATCACCAGCGATGCCATCGCGCCCTTCCAGTCGTAGTCGCGCCGTCCGGTATACGTCAGCACCACGCCTTCAAGCAGCGAGCTACCGACGGCGACCGCAGCGATGATCAGATAAATGCGAACGAACAGTGCAGGTTCCATACGTTTCGATGTGCTCATGGCGGCGGGTGACGTTGACGACACGGGGCAGCGTCGTGGAACGAAGCATATCGGTAATTTGACGGTGGTACGCAACGTTGCACGAGCGTAAAAAAAGGAAGAGCGGAACAACCCGTATCGGCGAGCGACGTGTGTGTCGCATACTCTCGAAAAGCGCGGCGCAGTCGTCCGCGCGATCAAGGAGGAAATCATGTCGAGACGAATCACCGCGCTGGCCATGCTTGTTGCAAGCGCATTCTTTGTGGCCGCGCCCAACGCGCAGGCGCAAAACCTGAACCTGCTCTGCAACGCGACCATCGACTGGTGCGAGTTGATGAAGAACAAGTTCGAGGCCGAGACGAACATCAAAACCAGTATGACACGGCGCAGCTCGGGCGAGTCGTACGCGCAGGTGCGCGCCGAGTCCGCGAACCCGAAGATTGACGTGTGGTGGGCTGGCACCGGTGACCCGCATTTGCAGGCGGCAGGCGAAGGCCTGACCGAGGTTTACAAATCGCCGTCGCTGTCCAAATTGCAGCCGTGGGCGAACAAAGTGGCGGAGGCGTCAGGCAATCGTACCGTCGGCATTTATCTCGGCGCGCTCGGCTATTCGTACAACGACAAAATGTTGGCCTCGAAAAAGCTGGCTGCACCAAAATGCTGGAGCGATCTGGCCGATCCGAAGTACAAGGACGAAGTGCAAATGCCTGACCCGAATTCGTCGGGCACGGCGTACACCATGCTCGCCACACTGGTGCAGTTGATGGGTGAAGAAAAAGCGTTCGCCTTCATGAAAAGCATGCACAAAAACGTGAACCAGTACACCAAGAGCGGCGTCGCACCGTCACAGGCCGTAGGCCGTGGTGAAACGTTGATCGGCATCTCGTTTATGCATGATTTGATCGTGCCGAAGCTCGGCGGATTTCCGGTGACGCTGGTCGCGCCCTGCGAAGGCACGGGCTACGAAATCGGTTCGATGAGCATCATCAAAGGCGCACGCAACATGACCGAGGCCAAGCGCTTTTATGAGTTTGCATTGCGGCCTGATATTCAGTCGCTCGCGCCTTCGGTGAAGGCGTATCAAATTCCATCCAACATGGAAGCCAAAGTGTCGGCCGAATCGATCAAGCCGTCTGAGGTGAAACTGATTGATTACGATCAGGTGAAGTACGGCTCGACTGAGGTGCGCAAACGTTTGTTGAAGCGGTGGTCGGACGAGGTTTCGGGCGCGCCGCGCTAGTCTTGTTCCTCTCCCGCGCGCGGGAGAGGGCTAGGGTGAGGGCGATTGCGTTGCAAAGCCAATGTGATTCCGACACCACCGCCCTCACCCGCCCTGTCGGGCACCCTCTCCCGCGCTGCGGGAGAGGGAATTCTTCGCAAACTATCCTGCGGCAATGACAACCGAAACCATCTCTACCCGCTACGCCTTCGCTCAAACACTCGCCCATGCAGCGGGCACACTCGCCCACAACTACTTCAAAAACCTCGATCAAATCGTCGTTGAATCCAAAGGCACGCAAGACGAAGTCAGCATCGCCGACCGCGAGACGGAGATCTTCCTCCGCGCCCGCATTCTTGAGGCGTTTCCCGATGACGGCATCCTTGGCGAAGAAGGTGGCGACGACAGCAACGGCAAGGCTATCGTCTGGGTGCTGGATCCGATTGACGGCACCGCGTGTTTCGTCAACGGCATGTTCTCGTGGTGCATCTCGATTGCCGTGCTTGTCGACGGCGTGCCGAGCATCGGCGTGGTGTTTGACCCGAATGCGAACGAGCTGTTTCATGCGGCCATTGGCGGCGCGGCGTTCGTCAACGACAAACCGATTCACGTCAAGGAGGTCGCCGACTTCAAAGGCGGCGTGCTCGGCGTCGGATTCTCACATCGCTCACAGCCCGAAGAGTTCACGCCGTTCATGCACACCCTGTTGTCAAGCGGCGGCATGTTCATCCGCAATGGCTCAGGCGCGCTGATGCTCTGCTACGTCGCGGCAGGACGCCTGATTGGCTACTACGAGCCACACATCAATTCATGGGATTGCCTCGCGGCTATCGTCATCGTCGAGGCGGCGGGCGGGCGTTGCAACGACTTCCTCGCGAACGACGGACTGACGCGCGGCAACCCGATTTTGGCGGCGGGTAAGCCGCTATATCCGCTGCTGCTTGTGGCGACTGGAAAAGACGTCGCCTAGGCGCATCAGCTTTTTGCTGAAATGCTTTTTTTAAAAGGGCACAGAGGCATTATTGATCTTAAGTCGACTTTATGGCTTATCTCACGCCAGACCCATATAAAATAGGCCTTTCGTCACAAAGCTGAATCGATAGCGAGGCTGAGCGCGACGGGCGGCGTTAGCAGCGAAACGTCTGCCTGATGCCCTACGTGTACGCCATTTCGCATCGTCGTCGCGTACTATCCAAAAACAAAATTGCACTGAAAAACCGGAAAAGCGCATGAAAACCAACCGTTGCAGCGCCGTTGCGCAATCAGCCGCAACCATCACGCCCACGCTGAATCGCTCTCGTTTTTACGTAGGCTTGAGCGCATTCGCGAAAGCGCCTGGCGAAAGAGCAAGACGCACCGCTAGCCTCGCCAGCAAACTCGTCATGCTGTGGCTGTTCGCGCTGCCGCTTATTGCGCACGCGGTGGCACAGATCGGGACAGCGGTTACCTTTTTCGGCCCCTCCACGTCGCCCAATGGCCCCGCCACGGCGATTGCAACCCTGTCCAACGTTAGCGTCCCGGGTGGCATCCCCGGCCGCCTGCTGGTAGTGACGGCCTCAAACAACTTCTACGGAAACGTCGCGGCGGTGAGCTTCGGCACCACAGCAATGACCAAAGCCGTTCAAATCTCTGATGGCTTCGGCACAAACTCGATCTGGGTGTTGCCTTTGGGTTTCGGCGACGCAGTCACCGGCACCGTTCGTGCCACCTACGACGGCCCTGGCCCCTCTGGCGTGACCGCCTATGCGTACGTGTCTGCCGTGACGTTTTTCGGCGTCGATCAAGTCGCGCCGACCAGCAGCCCGGTCGTTGCAGCAACCAAAACGGGGTCGTCCACGCTCTCTGTCGCCAGCGCAGCGGGAGATGTGGTTTATGACGTGGCCGACTTCTACAGCACTCTCACCGCTGGCCCGACGGTCAATATTGGGGCTGGCCAGACCCTCGTGGCGCAAGCGGGTGGAACCGTTCAATTCGGCACAGAGGCGTGGCGTAACAGCTCGGAGCCGGGCGCTGCATCGGTGACGACGAGCTGGAGTTCGAACGCAATCGCCGTGTCTCACGCGGCCATCAACATCCGGCAAGCCCCACCGCCCGATCTCACCCTCACCAAGACGGTTCAGGGCAGCGGCCCATTCGTGCGCGGCGGTCTGGTCAGCTTCGATCTGACTGTCAACAATATTTCAGCAAGCTCCCTCGCGGGCGGCGGCACCGTGCAGGATGTAGCGCCAGCCGGCCTTATCTTGGTTGCTGCGTCAGGCGGCAGTAATTGGAACTGCACCGCTTTTGGTACCTACGTGTCCTGCGACAGCGCGTTCGGCAATGTGATCGCACCCAACGCGAGTGCCCCCAAGATCACTGTTGTGGCCTTGATCAGTGCCAACGCGCCCACATCGATCACCAATTCGGCCACGGTATCCGGCATCACTGAGGTCGACACGACGAACAACACCGGTTCCGTCACCATCGACACCGTGCCTCCCCCCGATCTCACGTTGACCAAAGTCGCCAACGGCGCCTTCAAGTTCGGTGGCTCGGCGAGCTACACGGTGACGGTGAGCAATGTCGGAGGTGCCGCGACGACCGCGAGCTACACCGTCGCCGACACGATGTCCACTGGCCTGACCGCAGGTACGGTGACCAGCCCGGACGCTGGTTGGAACTGCGCGGCCTCAACCAGCGCGGTGGTCAGTTGCAGCCGCAGCACAGCGCTCGGGGCGGGCCAGTCCACCGCGCTCAACATCCCGGTCAGCATTGCCGCCAATGCGCCATCCTCCATCAGCAACACAGCCAGCGTCATCGGCGGCGGCGAGGCCATCACCACCAACAACAACTCGAATTCGGTCACCGTTGCCGTCACGGCACCGGCAAACTACGCGCTCAACATCACGGTCGCTGGCGGCACGTGGGGCAGCGTCACCTCATCGCCTGCAGGCATCAATTGCCCCGGCACCTGTTCAGCCAACTTCGTTGAGGGCACCGTGGTGACCCTCACCCGTCAAGTCAATGCAGCGGCAGACGGCGAATTCGTCGGCTGGACGGATCCATCCACTTGCGCAAGCGCGGCGAACAGCGGCAACGCGACGTGTGCGGTCGCTATGAGCGAGGCGAAAACGGCGGCCGCTCGCTTCACCGTCACCTGTCGCCTCAATGTCGATGGCGACAGTGCAGTGCGTGCGGATACCGACGCGTTGATGATTGCGCGCCGTATTCTGGGTATGACCGGCGCAGCGGTCATTGTCGGCGCACACAACGTAAGCGGCATTCGAACCACAGAGGCAGCGATTAACGCCTTCCTCGCATCACGCATCGCCGAGAACCGCTTTGACGTCAATCTCGACGGCGTCACAGATTGGCGCGACGCAGCGATTCTGCTGCGTGCGTTCAGCGGGTTCACCGGCACTGCGGTTACTCAGGGCCTGATCACCGCCGGGTCGCAGCGCCAGTTCTGGGACACGGCGACGCCGGGCGGTGCCACCGACGGAATCAAGCAATATTTGAACGGTCGCTGCGCTGCCGCGATTCCATAGGGGCCGTTTAGTCGGGTACGCTACGCTGCCAGCCCTGCAAACTTTATCCCTTCACCCATGTGGACACGCCGCATCCTCATCAGCCTTCTCGCACTCGCCACTCTGGGCGGCTGCGCGGTGTTTCTCGCACAGCGATATGGCGACAAGCTGTCCATCGAACTGACCGAGCAGGAGCTGCAAACGCGGCTGGCCGCGCGCTTCCCGGTCCAGAACTGCTCGCTGATCATTGTTTGCCTCGACATCACTGCGCCAAAGCTCAAGCTGGTTGAAGATTCAGATCGCATCGCGCTTGCTGCTGACCTGTTGGTAACCGTAGTTCAACGTCGTTACGCCGGAACGCTGGCGTTCTCGGGCAAGGTTCGCTACGTCGCCGAGAGCGGCGAATTCTTTCTCGACGACATCGAGATTCAGCGCCTTGACCTCGAAGGCGTGCCGACCCAATACACCGAAATGCTGCGCAGTCGCGGCCCCGCAGTCCTGCGCGGCGTACTCGCCAACAAACCGATCTACACCCTCAAATCTGACACCGCTCAGCAGCGCCTCGCGCGCCTCACCGTGCGCGACGTTCGCGTAGTTGGCGGCAAGCTACGCGTGTCGTTCGTTGGCTCCAACCCTTAGCGCAGCCGCTGTTTGGCCCCCTCTCCCCCGCTGTTCGGCCCCCTCTCCCCTTGCGGGAGAGGGTTGGGGAGAGGGGTAAGCGTGGAGAGCACCACCCACCATTCAGCTCCAAGTAACCGGCCCCCTCTCCCTAACCCTCTCCCACGCTGGGGAGAGGGGATAAAACAGTCAGCACCGCATTAACATCCATCAACAAAATCACAACAAGGAGCGCCCCATCATGACCAACCTCGCCACCCTCACCAATCACCAAATCCGCCTAGCCGCTCGCCCCGTCGGCCTGCCCACGCGCGACGGTTGGTCGTTCACCACCGAGCCCGTCACCGAGCCCGCAGCCAACAGTGGCGGCATCGTCGTCAAAACGCTCTCCCTCTCGCTCGACCCCGCCATGCGTGGCTGGATGAACGAAGGCAAAAGCTACATTCCGCCGGTCGGCATCGGTGAAGTCATGCGTGCGGGCGGCATCGGCAAGGTCATCGCGTCGAGCAACCCGAAATTCGCCGTCGGCGATGTCGTCACCGGCAGCCTCGGCGTGCAGGAATACGCATCGTTTGACGAAGTGGGCCTCAAGCGCGGCGGCGTCGCTAAGATCGACCTGCGCGTGGGCAGCATCACGCAATGGCTCAACGTGCTCGGCATGCCCGGCATGACGGGCTACTTCGGCCTCATGGACGTGGGCCAACCGAAGGCGGGCGAAACCGTCGTCGTCTCCGGCGCGGCAGGCGCGGTCGGGCAAACCGTCGGCCAGCTCGCCAAAATCAAAGGCTGCCGCGTCGTCGGCATCGCGGGCGGCAAAGCCAAGTGCGACTGGGTGGTCAGCGAGCTGGGATTTGACGCCTGTATCGACTACAAAGGCGGCTCAGTGCGCGACGGCCTCAAGGAACATTGCCCGAACGGCGTCGACATCTACTTCGACAACGTCGGCGGCGAAATCCTCGACCACGTCCTTGCCAAAATCAACCGCAAGGCCCGCATCATCATCTGCGGCG
>JANXNO010000518.1 GCA_025354075.1 Burkholderiales bacterium
GTTCTGCGCGCCCGCCATTCGAAACAACAAGTATTTGCTGCGACGTTCAATGGCAACAATGCGTTGCCCACGAAGCTGAGTTTCAAAGTCTGCGGCGATGGGCCAGCGAAGCCGTCGGTCACGAACGACGACATCGGCGACAGTGGTGTCAATCAGGCGCGATTCCAGGCCGCGACGGACGGTCTCAACTTCAGGTAATTCAGGCATGGCACAAGTGTAGGCGGCGGCCCACAACAGCCGACAGAAACCCGGTGTATGCTCAAGTTTATGAAGTACCCCGCAATCGTTATTGCCTCTATGGCGTTGGGCCTGAGCCCGCTGGCTTCTGCACAGACCGCGACTGGCGCACCGATCAATGATCGGGCCGTGGTGCTAGGCATTCTCGCCGCCGAGTTCTCGTTGCAAAACGGTGATCTGGCAACCGCAGCCAGCACCTACTTTGAGGTAGCCAAACGCAGCCAGGATGCAAAGGTTGCAGAGCGTGCGGTGGAGCTCCTGATGCGCAGCCGACGACTCGACGACGCGAAGGAAATTGCCGCGTTGTGGCAAGACGCCGACAACGCGTCAGTGCGTCCGCATCAGGTGGCGCTGGCGCTGGCCTTGACCAGTGCCGACGAGCCGCGCGCGCTGGCCACCGTGAAGCGCATCGTGATGCTGCCCGAGGCGGTTAGGGCCGAGTCGATTGTGGATGCAGCGCGGCAGCTTGCAACCTACCGTGATCGCGATATTGCGGTAAAGCTCGCCAGCGTGTTTACCGAGCAACTCCCGAAGCTTGCCGAGTCGCAGTATGCGTTGGCCGTGGCGAGCACTGGTACTAGCAATTCACGAATCGGTGAGGCGCTGATCGCCATTGATCGCGCGCTCGTGCTTAAACCTGGCTGGCCACAGGCGGTGGCCGTGAAGTCTCGTCTGTTGCTGGCCCGTGCTGTAGCGGCCAAGACGCCGCTGGCTGAAACCGGGGCTGATGCCGTGGCGCTGCTGGAGGCGGCTATCGTCAGCAATCCGGATGCGCGCGATTTGCGTTTGCTCCTGGCACGCACGCTGTTCGATCTTGAAAAATTTGCTGAATCGCGCAAACGATTTCTAGCACTGGCTGATGACGGTAAAGAGGACGCCGACGAAATGCGGCTGGCGGCCACGCTGTCGTCGTTTCAGGGGCAGGATTGGGACACGGCCGAGCGTGAATTTTCAGCGGCACTGGCCGCTGAACGTGGCGAGCCCGCAGCCATTCTTTACTACCTGGCGCGCATCTCAGAAAGCAAAAAACAATGGGGCGAAGCCGTCGATCGCTACCTTCAGGTGCCGCGCGGTGAGCGTTATTGGGAGTCGCAGCTGCGCATCGCGGTCGCGATGGCGCAGGACAAGCGTTTGTTGCAGGCGATTGGCCACCTGCGTTCGCTGCAACCAGCATCTCCGGTAGAGCGGCTGACGCTGGCGCAGACAGAATCCACGTTGTGGCGCGACGCGGGCGACAACGCAAAGGCGTTCGCAGCGCTCGATGCAGCGCTGGTTGGCGATCCAGACAATACGGACGTTCTCTACGAAACAGCGATGATCGCTGAGCGTATTGACCAGCTGGATGAGGCGGAGAAGCGACTGCGCCGCGTGATCGTTTTGCAACCTGAGCGGGCCCATGCTTACAACGCGCTGGGTTACAGCTTTGCCGATCGAAATGTCAATCTGGACGAAGCGCGCACCCTGATCGAGAAGGCGCACAGCCTGGCCCCGGACGATCCCGCGATTCTCGACAGCATGGGCTGGATTGCCTATCGTCAGGCGCGACTCACCGATGCCGAAGGCTACTTGCGTCGCGCGATAGAAAAATTTCAGGATGGTGAAATTGCGGCGCACCTTGGTGAGGTGCTATGGGCGCAAGGGCGCAAAGAGGACGCGCGTGCCGTCTGGCAAAAACAGCTCGCAGCACAACCGGACAGTGACATTCTGAAAAAGACGATGGCGCGGTTTGAGAAGTAATGCATCGAGCTATGGTTAGCGGGATTTGTGGGAGCGGTGTTGGCCGCGATTGCCTCAGCGTGACAGTGCGACTGATGGCCTCGGCACTTTGCGTGTCGATGTTGCTTCCTGCATGTACTTCTGTGCCTATGACCGCAGTGCCAACGGGCTTTGCGTCCCCCGCGCAGACGCTGACACATCAATTTTCACTCGCCGGTCGATTCAGCGCAAAGAACGGCGCGGAGCAGGTCAGTGGGCAATTTCGCTATTCGCAAAACGACGCTGAGCGCACTCTGAATCTGTTTTCGCCACTCGGTACGCCGCTCGCCGATATCGTCGCTAACCAGCACGCCGCGACGCTGACGCAGGCGAACGGCGCGACGCAATCTGCGGCGTCGCTCTCTCACCTGTTGCGTACTGTCATTGACTTGCCGGTGACCGATGCCATGCTCTCCGCGTGGCTGCAAGGGCAACCGTCAGTGCCTTCAGTTCAAGGCACGGAGCGCGATGCAACGGGTCTGCCGTCGCGCTTTGTTGAGGGCGGTTGGGAGGTCATGATTTCAGCGCGCATGGACGGCGCAGACGCTGCGCAAAACACGCTCAATGCACCCAAGCGGATGCGCTGGAGCCTGCTCGGTCAGCCCGACACCGAAGTGCGGTGGGTGATCGACGAATGGCGCGCACGTTAGCCGTGGCACGCGTTGCCTCTTTGAAGCTGCCCGCAGTGGCAAAAATCAATTTGTTCCTGCACGTCACAGGGCGTCGCGACGATGGTTATCACTGGCTCGAAAGTGTGTTCGTGCCGATTTCGCTGGCTGACACGGTTCGACTGACGCTGCGAACTGACGGCGAAATCCACCTGCTCAACGCGCCAGAAGGTTTGTCTGAAAGCAATGACCTCGCTTGCCGCGCAGCACGAGCGCTGCAAGCGGCCACACGAACTCATTGGGGCGTTGATATTGAACTGGTGAAACGTATCCCACAAGGCGCAGGTTTGGGCGGCGGCAGCTCCGACGCCGCATCTGCGTTGCTCGGCCTCAATCGGTTGTGGAATCTCGCCTTGCCACGCGCGGAATTACAGAATATTGGTGCAACACTCGGTGCCGATGTGCCATTTTTTGTGTTCGGCCTCCCTGCGTTAGCGCGGGGTGTAGGCGAGCAATTGCGAGCAGTGACGTTGCCTGCGCAGCTGGTGGTGGTTGCGAGTCCGGGTGTCGCGGTCGCCACCGGCCCGGTGTTTACGCATCCTGATTTGAAGCGCGACACCCCACCGTTAAGCGTGTCAGTTTTCGATGTAGATTTCGGGCGCAACGATTTGCAGCCCGTCGCGGCGAGGCTTGCGCCCGAAATCAATCGGCTTTGCGAAGCATTTGTCGCGGCGGGCGCAAATCCACGAATGACGGGGTCAGGATCCTGTGTGTTTGCGCTTGCTCACGACGCGAACCAAGCGCGCACTTTGCGTGCGGCGCTAGTGCAGGCTGGATGGCGCGCATGGGCCGTGCGTACGTTGCGCCGCCACCCCCTTTACAGCCTCGTAGACGGTGCTATAATTTAAGGCTTCCTGTGATTTTTTGATTCACCACCAGTGAACCAAAACGCTCGCAGGAACGTGTAGGGGAGTCGCCAAGTGGTAAGGCACCGGATTTTGATTCCGGTATACGTAGGTTCGATCCCTTCCTCCCCTGCCAACCCGGTTTTAATGACGACAGGCGGTCTTCAAGTCGCAATTCAACGCAACTTAAGGCCGCTTTTTTTTCGATAGTTCACTTACGTCAGTCGCCCAGATAGGCCCGCCATGAGTTTTCACGACATGATGGTGTTTACCGGCAACGCGAACGCCAAGCTGGCGGCCTCCGTTGTCGAACACTTGAACCTTCGCCTCGGCAAGGCACAGGTGGGCAAATTCTCTGACGGCGAAGTCAACGTCGAAATTCTCGAAAATGTGCGCGGCAAAGACGTCTTCGTCCTGCAATCCACCTGCGCGCCGACCAACGACAATTTGATGGAGCTGGTGATCATGGTGGACGCGTTAAAGCGCGCCTCCGCCGGTCGTATCACCGCTGCCATGCCGTACTTTGGTTACGCACGTCAGGATCGCCGCCCTCGTTCCGCACGGGTCGCGATCTCGGCAAAAGTGGTGGCCGACATGCTGTCTGCCGTCGGTGTGGACCGCATGTTGACGATGGATTTGCATGCCGATCAGATTCAGGGCTTCTTCAATATTCCGGTTGACAATATTTACGCGACACCGATTTTGCTTGCGGATATCTGGAAGCAGAAATACGAAAACCTCTTGGTGGTGTCGCCTGACGTTGGCGGCGTGGTTCGTGCGCGGGCGGTGGCAAAACGGCTCGATACTGATCTTGCCATCATCGACAAACGGCGGCCCAAAGCCAATGTGTCCGAGGTGATGAACATCATTGGTGATGTAGCGGGTCGCACGTGCGTCATCATGGACGACATCGTCGACACCGCGAACACATTGTGCAAAGCCGCGCAGGCGTTGAAGGACAACGGCGCGGTGAAAGTGATTGCGTATTGCACACATGCTGTGCTGTCGGGCGACGCGGTGAACCGCATCGCTGGTCCGTCGCTCGATTCGCTGGTGGTGACGGACACGATTCCGCTATCGAAAGAGGCAGCAGGCCTCGGCAAGATTCGCCAGATTTCTAGTGCGCAACTGCTTGCCGAAACGATGCAGCGCGTGAGCAACGAGGACAGTGTTTCGTCGTTGTTTACGGAATAGTTTTTAGTCTCTCTCCATTGCGGGAGGGCGCAGATTTTGCCCGGTTGCGATTACGCGATTGGGTTTTTGACATTGACGCTGGTCGCGGCGCTTTGCTCAAAATTTTTGAATCTTTTGGAGTATAAAAATGGCAACAGAATTCACCGCGTTTCCGCGTGAAGTAAAAGGCAGTAGTGCGAGCCGCCGCCTTCGTCTCACGGCGAAAGTCCCTGGCATCGTCTACGGTGGCGAAGCAAAACCCGAGTTGATCGAACTCGATCACAACGCCCTGTGGCATGGCCTCAAGAAAGAGGATTTCCACAGCTCAATCCTGACCATGACGGTTGGCAGCGCCAAGAGCCAGGTGCTCCTGCGCGACGTGCAATACCACCCGTTCAAGCAGCTCATCCAGCACATCGACTTTTTGCGCGTTGAAGCGCACAAGCCGATTCAGATGAAGGTGCCGGTTCACTTCGTGAATCAGGATATTTCACCTGCGGTCAAGCTGTCGGCTGCCATCGTTAACCACGTGATCAGTGACGTCGAAATCGCCTGCCTGCCAAAAGATCTGCCGCGCTTCATCGAAGTGGACCTGCAGAACCTCGTGGCTGGCGCATCGATTCACGCCTCTGACGTGACGTTGCCTGCAGGCGTGACGCTCGTGTTCCACGGCCGTAACAAAGACGTGGTGTTCGCTACCGCATCACTGGTCGTCGAGGAAGCCGCGCCAGCCGAAGGCGCAGCTACGCCTGCCCCAGTTGCCGCATCAAAGCAAAAAGCGCCAGCGGCAGCAGCAGCCGCGCCAGCAGCCAAAGCACCGGCCAAGAAGAAGTAATTCTTCATCGCCCGCAGAGGAAACTCTGTGTGGAAAAAAGCCCGCTTCGTGCGGGTTTTTTTGTCGCTAAATTCCCATACAGCTTTATTCAAAGAACGTTGTTTAATTTGGGTATAGATCGGTTAATCGCCATAAGTCGACTATTTAGATAAATACGGTCAACGCCCATATGCAATGGGGCTTCAAGCAAAAAGCTGATATTCAGCGGTTACACTCCTCAAACACACTCACAAACCGTAACGTACGCCGTGACCTTCCCTAAAGCGCCCATCAAACTCATCGTCGGCCTCGGCAATCCGGGGCCTGAATACGAGCGCACCAGGCACAACGCCGGATTCTGGTTTGCAGAGGACGTGGCCCACGATATTGGCGGCAGTTTTGCCAGCGAAAAAAAGTTTTTTGGCCAAATTGCGCGCGGCTCGGGCAGCCGGAGCGAAGTCCGTGCGCTGAAGCCGCAGACCTTCATGAATCTGTCCGGTCAGAGCGTCGCCGCAGTCGCCAAGTTCTACGACATCGCTCCGGATGCCATCCTCGTTGCTCACGACGAGCTTGATCTGGACGCGGGCGATATCAAACTTAAATTCGGCGGCGGACACGCCGGGCACAACGGTTTGCGCGACATTCAGGCGAAGCTGGGGACTGGCGATTACTGGCGGCTGCGCATCGGTATCGGCCATCCGCGCGATTCCGCTAATGCCCAACAACCGGTCGCCGATTGGGTGCTCAATCGCCCGCGTCGTGACGAACAGGACGCTATCGAAATCGCCATTGAGCGCGCGCTGGCGCTGCTCCATTTTTTAATCGCAGGCGATACTGAAAGCGCGGTGAAACAGTTGCATACCAAGCCCAAAACTACGCTTAAAGTCACCGAATGAGTTCACTCGCCATCGCCTCCGCGCTGCTCTTCGCAGCCGTCCTGCTCGTCCCCATTTTTAAAAAACTCGGCCTCGGTTCTGTGCTGGGCTACCTCGTCGCCGGCGTGCTGATCGGGCCGTCCGCATTCGGTGTGATTCATGAGCCGGAAGCCGTGCTGCAAACCGCTGAACTCGGCGTCACGTTGCTGCTGTTTTTGATCGGCCTTGAGTTGCAACGCGAACGGTTGTGGGCGTTGCGCAAAGCGGTGTTCGGCTTGGGCACGATGCAGCTCGTCGTCTGCGGCGGCGCGCTCGCCGCCTTGGCGTGGTTTATGAACATTTCGGGCGTCACCGCCATCATCGTCGGCGTCGCGCTCGCCATGACTTCCACCGCGTTCGCGTTGCCCGCGCTCGCCGAGCGTAACGAGATGAACAGCGAACACGGTCGCGGCGTGTTTGCCGTGCTGCTGTTTCAGGACTTAAGCGTGATCCCGATTCTCACGCTGGTGACGTTGCTCGGCGCAGGCGCCGTTGCGACCGGCGCAGCTGCTGGGGCGCATGCGCACACTGCGCCCGGCTGGCCCGCGTTATTGGCGGTGATTGCGACCGTGTTTTTGGGGCGGCCGTTGCTATCGATTCTCTTCAACTACGCATCGAAATTCGGCTCACACGAAATCTTTACGGCTGCCGCGTTGCTCACGACCGTGGGCTTGGCCTGGGTGATGACGAGCGTCGGATTGACGGCAACACTCGGCGCTTTTTTGGCGGGCGTGCTGCTCGCCGATTCGAAATTCCGGCACCAGATCGAGGCCAGCATTGAGCCCTTCGAGTCGTTGTTGCTCGGCCTGTTTTTCATGGCTGTAGGCATGAGCGTGAATCTGGAACTGCTGTTCCGTGCGCCGTTCGCGATGCTCGGTTTGGCGCTCGCGATTTTGCTGGTCAAAGCGGGCACGTTTTACGCAGCGCGCCGACTCACGGGCGCAGCCGACAGCCTCGCACGCCCGCAAGCCATCGCGCTCGCAGTTGGTGGCGAATTCGCGTTCGTGCTGTTCACTGCCGCGCAGGCCGCGAAGCTCATCAGCAATGAAGAAAACGAAGTGCTGACACTCGTCGTCGCGTTGACGATGGTGCTCGCGCCGCTGCTGTGGATCGTCAATGACCGCGTGCTTACGCCGTGGCTTGAGCGCGATCTGGAGCCGCCACCGTTCGACCGCATCGACGACCCCGGCACGCCGGTGATCATCGCGGGTTACGGACGCGTCGGGCAGATCGTCGGTCGTGTATTAAACATGCAAAACATTCGCTTCACGGCGCTTGATGCGAGCACCGATCAGGTGGACGCAGTGCGGAAATTCGGTAACAAGATTTATTACGGTGATGCCACGCGGCTTGATCTATTGCGCGCGGCAAAAACCGGCGAAGCGAAATTGTTCGTGGTGTGCATCGATGATGTTGAGGCAACCATCAAAATCGTCAAGCTCGTGCAGCAACAATACCCACTCGTGAAAATTCTCGCGCGCGCCCGGAATCGCACTCAACTCATGGAGCTGCGTGACTTAGGCGTTGAAACACCCGTGCGTGAAATGTTCGCAGGCAGCGTGCAATTGGCCACGCAAGTGCTCGCAGAACTGGGCGAACCGCGTGAGAATCTCGACAAAATCATCAAACGATTTGTGGCGCATGATGAGCTCATGCTGGAGCGCGCACAAGCCGTGTTCCGTGATGAGGAAAAACTGATTGCGATGAGTAAATCAGCGCGTGCCGAGCTAGATTCGATTTTGCAAGACGATGCCGCAGCAGATGGTCGCAGCGACCAGCAG
Organism: Burkholderiales bacterium; assembly: GCA_025354075.1. GTDB lineage: Bacteria > Pseudomonadota > Gammaproteobacteria > Burkholderiales > Casimicrobiaceae > Casimicrobium. The sequence continues at coordinate 8,188 of JANXNO010000518.1, forward strand.
GCACCTGAACAACAAGAGGCATTGGCAGGAGGCAAACGTGCAAAGTAAAGGGTGGATTGTGATTCTGGCTGCGACGCTTTTAGGCGGTTGCGCCACGCGCTTCGACTTGCAGGCGCATCGCGGTGGACGTGGACTCGCGCCGGAAAACACGCTCACCGCGTTCTCAAACGCGATGAATATAGGCGTGACCACGCTTGAGCTGGACGTCGGCATCACCCGTGACGGGGTGATGGTGGTGTCACATGATCGCTACTTGAACCCCGACATCATTCGCGATGCGAGCGGCGTGTATCTCGCGGACAAAGGGCCTTTGATCAGCTCGCTTACGTTTGCAGAATTGCAGGGATTTGATGCAGGCCGCATCAAGCCGGGCAGCAATTACGAGAAGTCGTTTTCACAGCAAAAGGGCTTGGATGGCGAGCGCATTCCGGCTTTGAAAGCGCTGTTCGATCTCGCTGAAAAACGTGGTGCGCGCGACTTGCGTTTCAACATCGAAACCAAGATTTCGCCAAACGCAGCGAGCGACACACTGCCGCCTGAGCCGTTCGTTCGTGCGCTGATCGCCGAAATTCGTCAGGCCGGATTGACGCGTCGCGCAACCATTCAGTCTTTCGACTGGCGAACGTTGCAGATCGCACAAAAAGAAGCGCCGGAGATCGTGACCGTGTACCTAAGTAGCCAGCAGGGCGCTGGCGACACGGTGCAAATTGGCAAGCCCAGTGCATCACCGTGGTTGGCGGGCTTTGACGTGGACGATTACGCGGGTTCAGTGGCGCGCGCAGTCAAGGCAGCAGGCGGGACGGTGTGGTCGCCGAACTACAAGGACATCACGAACGCGCTGGTGCGCGACGCACAATCGTTGGGTTTGAAGGTCGTGCCGTGGACGGTCAACGACGACGCTGATCTGGTGCGATTGCTGGACTGGAAAGTAGATGGAATCATCACGGACTACCCGGACAAGTTGCGGGTGTTGATGAAGGCGCGGGGGATGGATTGGCCTGCGTCGTATCCAGCATTCAAATAAACACCAGACGGCATTCTCGCCAAAGGCAGGAATCCAAAAGGGTGACTAACGAGCCCATACTCCAGTAAATCGGAATTCCAAGATTTCTGGATCCCCGCCTTCGGCGAGGACGACGGCAATAAGCGCTACTTTTTCATCCGCTCACGAATGGCCGGCAATAGTTTGCCGTCAATGTCTTCCTCGCCGAGCGCATACGCAACAAACGTGTCGCCCTCATACAAACTGAAACTCGGATAGCCCTTGATCTTGCCGTCGGTCTCGTTCTTGACGCGGGTCCACAGCCACTTCTGATCGGCCTTGAAATCGTCGTCGGCATACGGGCGTGCGAGCGTTGGCTTTTTGATCACGAGGTAGCGCACCGCTTTCCCTTCGGGGGATTTCAGAAACTTCGCTTCGCCGCCAGATCCGACAATCGAGCCTTCCCACCAGGTACACCAGCGACAATCTTTTGCTGACCAGTAGACGACGGTCAGCGGTTCGCCTGCGGCCCAGACTGAACTGGTCGCGCTGAAAAATAGCGTTGCACCGAGGATGGTTGCGAGGTGTTTGATACGCATGACAGTCTCCAATAAATGCGAGTTATTTTTCTTTGTAGGAGCGACAAGTCGCGACCCGCCGCGCATAGCTGATGGGTCGCGACAAGTCGCTCCTACAGTTCCGCTAGCCCAACAATTTCTTCACGTAAGCAACATACGCCTTCATCGCGTCCTCATGGCTCGCGCCTTTTTTTGCGCCCCACGCGTCAAACTTGGCGCGGCCGACCGGGTCCATGATGCCGGGCCGGCGGCCTGCTGCGTCGCCCTCGGTGCCTTGTTTGTAGAGCGCATACAGCTCCAGAAGTGTTGCGTTGTCCGGCTTTTCGGTCAGCGTTTTAACGTCGGATTGTGCTTTTTCGAAATCGTCTTTGATGGCCATGATCGGTGCCTCCTTAGTTTGTGAATCTTGCAGCTATTATTGTGACTCAAATGCGAACCTGCAACTTAGAGGTTATCGCGAAGGAGGATTTGCGTGGCCAAAGTCACCAAAGAAAAAATGAGCAGCGTGGACACCGCATGGCTGCGGATGGACTCGACCACCAACCTGATGATGATCGTCGGGGTGATGATTTTCGACACGCCGCTTGACGTTGCCCGCTTCAAATCATTGATCACGGGCCGACTGCTGGTGTATCCGCGCTTTCGTCAATACGTCGTCGACGACGGCATGATGGCCCACTGGATTGACGACGAGCACTTTGACATGGATGCGCACGTGCATCGCGTGCGGCTGCCGGGTGCAGGCGGTGAGCGCGAGTTGCAAACGATGGTCGGTGACCTCGCGAGTGAGCGCCTCGACAAGGGCAAACCGCTGTGGCAGATGCATCTGGTCGAGACCTATCAAGGTGGCTCGGCGCTGATTACGCGAGTGCATCACTGCATTGCCGACGGAATCGCGTTGATCGGCGTGCTGCTCAATCTGACCGACGAAGATCAGCATGCGCCCGACACGCCACGCGAATCTCCCATGCTCGCAAGGTCTAAGGTCAAAAAGTTTGCGAAGGTCCGCGAGCGTTTTAATTTGTTCACTGCGCTCGGGCCGTTCGGCGAAACATTGCACGCCAAACTCGCGCCTGCCATGCACGTGCTTGCGCCCGTCGCAGGCGTCGCGCAAACCGTGTTCGATCAACTTGGCCCGCTCAAAGCGCCCATCGAGTCCGCGATGGACGACGGCGCGCGCATCGGCAACCGCATGGTCGCAAAATACAGTCGCTGGGTTGACGATCCGTCGCTTGCGATGGACGGCGCGAAAGTCGCGGCGGGCTTCGCGCAGGAGTTGGCGTACCTGGCCACGATGCCGAGCGATAGCGTGACGCGACTCAAGGGCAAGACCGGCACGGTCAAGTGCGTCGCATGGAGCGAGCCACTCGATCTGACGCGCGTGAAGGACGTTGGCTACGTGCTCGGCTGCTCGGTCAACGACGTGCTGCTCGCCTGCGTCGCTGGCGCGATCCGTAACTATCTGGTGAACAAAGGTGACAACGTGGACGGCGCGCTGCTGCGTGCGTTCGTGCCGGTTAATCTGCGACCACCGGGCAAGGAATACAAGCTCGGCAATCACTTCGGCCTGGTCGGGCTAGAGCTGCCGATTGGTGAGGCGAACCCGATTGCTCGCGTGTTCGAAGTTCGCGCACGCATGAATGCACTGAAGACCGGCTATCAGGCGGCCGTGAGCATGGCGCTGCTTGGCATCCTCGGCTATGTGCCAAAGGCCGTGCAGCGGCAGGCACTGAACCTGTTATCAGATAAAGGCACGGCGGTAATGACCAACGTGCCGGGACCTGCCAAGCCACTTTATTTGGCAGGCAGCAAGATCGCGCAAAATATGTTCTGGGTGCCGCAAAGCGGTCACATCGGCATGGGCGTGTCGATCCTGTCGTACGCGGGCGGCGTGCAGTTTGGCCTCATCACGGATCGCAAGCTTTGCCCCGATCCGCAGGCGATCATCAGCCAGTTTGAGCCCGAGTTTGACAAGCTGCTGACGGCCCTGATGTGGCTTGAAAAAGGCTATGTCGGCGCGGATGCTCGGGCGTTTGATGAGATGCTGACGGCTGCGTATTGAGTGCAAAAAATCGCAACAGCTTTTAGCTTAAAGGCTTATTTAAAAAGGGCAAAGCGGCAATTTATGCTTTATATCGATAAATGTACTTTTATACCTTTAAGCCCATATTCAACAAGGAATTAAGCTAAAAGCTGATGCCGCTTTTCTGTGGCGACGACCTTGGCCGCGAACACGCTTACCGACACAGCGCTACCTCACTGAATGACTGATCGCGACCAAGGTCGCTCCTAAAAAAATCATCGCAATTTATCGTGGCCGCACTCCCCTCGCTGCAACAACTGCGCTACCTGATTGCTCTTGACGAGGAGCGCCACTTTGGCCGTGCGGCCGAGAAAAGTTTCATCACGCAAAGCACGCTGTCTGCCAGTCTGCGCGACCTTGAAAGCACATTGGACGTGACGTTGGTCGAGCGTGACCGCCGTCACGTTTCATTTACGCCGATTGGGGATGCCACGGTCGTGCGCGCACGCGAGCTCGTGGCGCAAGCGAACGATCTGGTCGAGCTGTGCGCCTCGTCACGGCACCCGCTCACCGGCACTTTTCGCCTGGGCGTGATCCCCACCGTCGCGCCGTTTGCATTGCCGTCAACGCTTGCCACATTGCGCATGCAGTACCCGAAATTAAAGCTCATGCTGCGCGAAGAATTGACCGGCATTTGCCTCGACCGACTGCTTGCCAGCTCGCTCGACGCCGCGCTGATCGCGCTGCCTTACGACCTGCCTGCGGGCATCGAAACGCTGTCGCTGTTCGATGATGAATTTCTGTTCGTCACTGCCGATCCCAAACTCGGCGCTGCGCAGTCGCCGCTGCCAATAGAAAAAATCGACCCCGAACAATTACTGCTGCTGGAGGACGGTCACTGCTTGCGCGAACACGCCATTGCCGCCTGCTCGCTTAAAAGCGCGCACACTAACCGCGCTCTCGCCGCCACCAGTCTCATCACACTCACCCACATGGTCGAAAGCGGTCTCGGTCACACGCTGCTGCCCGAGCTCGCCATCGCCGGCGGCGTGCTCTCGGGCTCAAGCCTGTACGCGCGTCGCTTCACACCACGAGGGCCATCACGCACCATTGCGCTGGCGTTCCGCAAAACATCCGCACGCCGCGAAGAAATCGCCGAACTCGGAAAGATTTTTGCGCAGAGCAAAGGCTTCACCGGCACCGTGCGCGCAAAGACGGCGCGGCAAGCGAGGAAGCCTGTAAATACGCTGCGCTCGTAGTCCCTCGTAGTGGTGCATTGCAGCATAATCAAGCGATGGACACCACGACGCTCGTTCCCGCTCTCGAAGATAAAGACGCACCGCTCAAGGCGGACACCCGACTACTCGGGCGTTTGCTCGGCGACGTGATTCGCGCGCAGCGCGGCGACACGACGTTTGACAAGGTGGAATCGATCCGGCAGGAGTCGGTGCGCTTTCATCGCGAGGGGGCGACCCATCGCACGCTGGACGCGCTGCTTGCAGACCTGAGTGTTGAAGAAACGCTGGATGTGGTTCGTGCCTTCACCTACTTTTCGCACCTCGCGAATATTGCTGAAGACGTGCAGCAGAACCGCCGTCGTCGTCATCACAAAAAGGCAGGATCAGCAGCGCAGGCGGGCTCGCTCGCTGCTGCGTTTGAGCGCTTGAAGGCGGGCCACATCAGCGGCAACGAGATCGCGCATTGCCTCGCACGCGCCAACGTGAGCCCCACGCTCACGGCCCATCCGACTGAAATCAAGCGGCAGAGCACGCTCGATACCGAGCGGTTCATCGCGCAGTCGCTGACGCTCGAAGAAGACGACCGCGAAGCCACCCTGCATCGCCTCGTTTTGCAGCTCTGGCAAACCGCAATGATGCGGCTGACCAAGCTGCGCGTGCGTGACGAGATCGACAATGCGTTGAGCTACTTCCGCGCCAGCTTTTTGTCTGAAGTGCCGCGCCTGACCAAAAACACGCTTACGCTTCTGGCCGCGCATGACCGCACCGTTGCCGAGTTGCCCGCATTTTTGAAGGTCGGAATGTGGATCGGTGGGGATCGCGATGGCAATCCATTCGTCAATGCCGACACGCTTGAATACGTGATTGACACGCAGGCGGAGTTGGCCCTGTCGCACTATCTGGCCGAAGTGCATTTGCTAGGTGCAGAGCTCGCCATGTCGAGCCGCCTGATCGAGGTGACGCCTGAACTGGCCGACCTCGCCGAGCGTGGCGGCGATGCTTCGCGATTCCGTGTGGACGAGCCGTATCGCCGTGCGTTGACCGGCGTCTACAGCCGCATGGCCGCCACCTATCGCAGCCTCACGGGTAAGGCTTCGGTGCGTCCGCCTCATAACATCGAAGCCGCGCCGTACGCCACGCCGGAAGAATTTGCCGACGATCTCGAAGTCATTGCCGAATCGCTCAACGGTCACGGCTCAAAGGTAATCGCCGACGCACGAGTGTTGCCGCTCAAGCGCGCGGTGCAAATTTTTGGCTTTCATTTAGCGCCCGTGGATTTGCGCCAAAACTCCACCGTGCACGAATCCGTCGTCGCAGAGCTCCTCGCAGGTTGCGGGTTGTGCGCCAACTATTCCGCGTTGAGCGAAGACGAAAAAGTCGCGCTGCTGTCGCGCGAGCTTGAGAGCGCACGCCTGCTCGCGTCGCCCTACATGAAGCTCTCGGAAACAGCGTTGTCGGAGCTCGGCATCTTCCGCAAAGCCGCCGATGTTCACGCGAGATTTGGTGCGGCCGCAGTGCCGCGCATGATCATCTCGATGGGCGAATCGGTGTCCGATTTGCTGGAGCTGGCCACGCTGTGCAAAGAGGTTGGTCTCGCGCGTGGCGGTGACGCACCGCATCTGGCGGTGGCCATCGTGCCCTTGTTTGAGACGATTGAGGACTTGCAGAACGCGCCCACAGTGATGGCCGCTGCGTTCGCGCATCCGCTGTATCGCCGCTGGATCAAGGCGCAGGGCGACGCGCAGGAGATCATGCTCGGCTACAGCGACAGCAATAAGGACGGCGGCTATTTCACCGCGAACTGGGCGCTTTATCGCGCGCAGGCGGCGCTGGTTGAGAGCTTTGCGAAACACGGCGTGCGCCTCTGCCTGTTCCACGGTCGCGGCGGCAGCGTCGGTCGCGGCGGTGGCCCGAGTTATGAGGCGATTCGTGCGCAACCGGCAGGTGCGGTCAACGGATTTTTGCGACTGACGGAGCAGGGCGAAATCATCGCCAGCAAATACGGCGATCCCGACCTCGCGCAACGCAATCTCGAAACGCTGCTCGCCGCCGTGCTGGAAAGCACGTTGCTGCCCAGCATCACCGGCGATGCAAAACAGCAGGCACGCTACGAAGCGCTGGCAGACAAACTAAGCGATCACGCCT
>JANXNO010000564.1 GCA_025354075.1 Burkholderiales bacterium
GTCCCGGCGTTGCTGATCGTCGTGGCTAATGCCTTGATACACCGAGTGTGGCGACACCATGCGATCCTCTGCTCCTTGCGCATTTGCCCGAAAGCTTGACCATGCATAGTCCCCCGCCGTTGCCACCATGCCCGCTCGCACCGGGTTTAACTCGATATAGCGCATCAGCTGAATCAAATACGCCTCCGCCTCAATTGCCGTGGCGCGATAACGTCCCTCCCACAACGTTCCTGTGCGGCGATAGCGACGGTTGAAATACTGCACGTACGTTCGCCCCAGCCCCTGCATCGTTTTTGGCGCGCTGTCCAGCTTCGCTGGCGTCGCCAACACATGCAAATGGTTGGTCATGAAGACATACGCATGTATGCGCAAACCGTGCTTTGCAGCCGCTGCGGCGAGCGTCGTCCGAAGCAACAGCAAGTCCTCATCATTGCCCACAATCGCTTTGCGATCGTTACCACGCAGCATGATGTGCAGAGGGATTTCAGGTGCGAAAAAGCGAGGAAGGCGTGCCATGAGCGGAAGCATACGCTTTTAATACGAGTCTGACCCTAAATATCCACGAGTCTGACCCTAAATATCCCATGCATAAATCCGACCCAGCCCCTGCATCGTCTTTGGCGCACTGTAGGGCGTCGCGGGTGTAGCTAACACGTGTAAATGGTTAGTCATGAAAACATAAGCATGTACGTGCAAGCCGTGCTTGGCCGCCGATGCGGCGAGCGTTGAACGAAGCAACAGCAAATCCTCATCATTGCCCACAATCGCCTTGCGATCATTACCGCGCAAAATGATGTGCAACGGGATGTCAGGTGCAAAAAAGCGGGGAAGACGAGCCATGGGTCGGAGGTTACCCGTTTAATTCGAGTCTGACTCTAAATACTACACTTAATTCTTAAGGCGAGTCTGACCCTATATGCCTGCTAACTAGCCAGCTCTAATCGCTTTTCTAAACGCTCAACCCGCGCAGCAAGGCGATCAAACCGCACATGCTGCTCAGCATCGTCTGTTGCCAGCTGCCCCATATCGCGCCGAATGCTGCCCACACCCACCTCAAGGGCACCGAGCCGAGATTTGACCTCGCGAATATCGTCTTTAATCAGGCCGATATCACCGCGCATACCTCGAAGCAACTCCAGCACAAGATTTTCTGTGTTTTCGCTCATGATGATCGACGCATTTATGAAACAACCATTTTTACACTAACCACATACCGTTCATCACTGCAACGGGCTAGCGGTTTTCCGGACTTGATCGCGCGCCATCCCCTTCGAGCCTAACTCCAAATGCGGGAGGCAACCTGTAATTCGAGTCTGACCCTCATGTCCCCCCCGTTTAATTCGAGTCTGACCCTAAATACTCCCGTCAGCGGCTGGTAAACCGCCGTGGTGTCTGTATAACTGCGAGCCTGAGCCACGCGTCGAACTCGGCAGACTTTGTCCGATTCGTCCCGACCGAACAGGCGCGAAGAGTTTTAAGCGCGCTCTAGGGCCAAGGTTTAAACGGCGCGATGCCGACCACTTCTGCTGTCTTCGCGTCCAATATGACCGCGTAGTCTGTGATGGAAATCTGTATCGGCTGGTATCTCACTGAAGATTCGGCAAGCCTGCGGCTAGCGAACCATCGATCAATTTCGCCTGCTTGCTCGGGACTAAGCTTTCGCAGATCACCAACCGGCTTTGCTTTTGCGAGGATGGCTTCGCGCATCGTTGAGTAGGGGACATGAAATTGAGGAAAGTGACCCAACCCACCGCCAGCGAGCTGCGCCACAGCCGCGACTTCCTCAGCCGCAAATTTTTCAGTGGGCTGCGCCGTACCCACCAGATCTGGCCCGAACCAAGGCAATCGATCCTTACCCGCCCTCTTTAAATTCAAATCAGCTATCTCAGGGGCCTGAACCACCTGAAATTTGTCTCCAAGCGCTGCAATGAAGACCGGACGAGCTTCAAGCAGGCTTCTGACGCCGTAGACCATAGCAACCACTTGCAATAAGGCAATCACAGTAAGGTCGAACTTAAGTGTCCGCTTACCCGTTTTGAATACGATCAGCGTGAGTAGCGGTCCGAGCACAACGTCTATCGATATCAACAACAGGAAAATGCTGTGACCACCAATCACCACAAGGGTAGGAGCTGGATACCAGACGAACCAAACCATCGCGAAAAGCGCGACGCCTAACGAGACACTAATAGCAAGATGAACTAATGCGGCGCGAAAACGTGACATGCGGTGTTCCAGTAAATTCTTTGCTTCGTTCTATACGTCCCTTGCGTGCGCGTGCAGTGCTAACCAATAAGCGCGCGATAGCTTACTAACACCCACCTTGGCCTGATCGAATGCCACGAGTGGCGTGACATATCGTACCAGTGGTAGCCCACCGCATAACGTTTTGCCCCGCGCTGAATGATGGTTGCATAGTGAAAGTCAGATTTGCGTTGGCGGCGGTTCCATCTGTGGCACCACTGGTACCGCTGATGACGCCAGCACCAGTGACCGTCGCCCCCGTTAAGAGATTCAGCGTTGGACTGATGGTGGGAATACCAGCCGACGCGGTCGCGCTGTTGCAATTCGCGAGTGCATCCATGTTGTTCAGAGAGCACAACGCAACGGCTGTTTTGACTGATGCGATCTCCGCTAGAGTACCTGCAGCACGACTGCGCGAGGCGTAGTCAGCATATTGTGGTATCGCGATGGCCGCTAGTATGCCTATGATCGCCACCACGATCATCAATTCAATCAGAGTGAAACCGCGCACAGCATTCGATCTCATTCTGCACCCTCAGTTATGTGATTTTTGATATAAAAAACCCCCGATAAATCGAGGGCTTTTTCATAAGCTATATAGCTTACTAGTACATTAACAGCCGCCTTGACCCGCGCGGAGGCCGCGTGTAGGGTTGCAAATAGTGGTAGTACCAGCCGACCAAGTCATTACGTTAGAGCCTGCGGTAAACGTAGGCGTAAAGGTGAACGCCAAATTGGCACCAGCAGAAGAAGTTGCGCCGCTGGATCCCGTGATCACACCAGCGGCCACACTGGCACCCGTAAGCGTGTTTAAAGTGGCGGCAATGGTTGGAATACCAGCAGCCGCATTTGTCGTAGAACAGCTTGTCAACACGCCCAGATTGTCTTGCGCGCACAGACCCACCGCCGTGCGCACTGAACCCAACTCTGCGACAGTGCCAGCGGCACGTGTGCGCGATGTATAGTCAGAATATTGCGGAATAGCAATAGCAGCCAAAATACCAATAATCGCCACGACGATCATCAACTCGATCAGGGTGAAACCCTTTTGAACTGTACGTTTCATTTTCAATTTCCTTCCCCGGATCGGGATTTAGTTAACTCAGCGAAAGCCGCTGCATGGTTCTCATAAGGCAGTGGTCGTGCCAGCGCTTGCCAGCTTTCGCTAAAAATTGTTGTGAACGCCGTAATCCTTTGATTTTTAAAGGATTTATCAAGAGTCTGAATGATACTGGCCTGCAAAGTCCTCCGCATGTGTGATACGGCAGGCGAGTTTTCTGCGAATGTCACTGACATTTTTCGTCAGTCCGGTGACGCACGGAGGCGAACGTGGCGGCGTTGCGCTTCGGGCGACGTTGATAACGTGCGTGTGGCGGACGAACCCGCCCGACGACCGTGATCCTCACCTGTTGCGAGATTCCAGCACCTGGCCACGCTGTGATGCAAGTCCCCGCCGCCTGCGCCAGTCGCGTTTCTGGATTCCCGCTGGTGGCGAGAATGACGCCGGTGGTGGTGCGCGGGCGACGCGCGTGCAGTGTTACGTTCTACTTTTGAGAGAAGCTCAACCCGCTCGGATTTCATTAAGCAATTCGGGGTGGCGCTCCAGCACTTTCAGCAACTTCACCAGCGCGAGTGGCGGTTTGGTTTTGCCGTTCTCGTAGCGAGAAAAGGCATTGATGCCGCCGCCAAAGATTTCTGCGGCCTCACGCTGATCGAGCGCTAGTTTTTTGCGCACGCTAACGATGTACCCGGGATCGACATAGGCGGCATTCACCTGCTTGTTAAATGCCTGCATTTCACGCATGACGCGCTCGGTTTCGGTCAAGTCGGTGATGGACTCGTCGCAGGCAGGGCAAAAGTCAGCCGTCACCGCAGCAATCGTGGTGGTTTCGCCTTTGTACGTGTAGGGCAGGTTGCGTGTGTCATGGATCAAGTCCGCCGCACCGCAAACAGGACATTTCATGCTCATAACTCCTTGAAAGACACGATCAGCACATCATCAATGACCGTTAGTTTCAGATACACGTCGCCGACCAGCGTGCTGGGAAG